>NZ_JBIQNC010000179.1:0-9937 GCF_044462705.1 Xenophilus sp. | reverse complement strand
TGCGAAGCGGCCTGGCCTGGTGGTACCAGCGCTATGCCGACGCGCAGGCGCCGACCGACCGGGCCCGCTACGCCCGGGCGCAGGCGGATGCGCAGCGTGCGGGCAGCGGCCTCTGGCGCGACGCGGGCCGCGCGGTGCCGCCCTGGCAGTGGCGGCGCAGCCATCCGCCGGTGCACGGCCCGCGTTAGGGGCCCTCGGCGCCCTCCTGCGGCAGCGGACGCGCCAGCACGCGGTCGATGCGGCGCCCCTCCAGCGCCAGCACCTCGAAGCGCCAGCCGCTCACCTCGATCTGCTCGCCCACCTCGGGCAGGTGCCCCGAGACGGCCATCAGCAGCCCGGCCACCGTGTTGTAGCGGCCGCGCTCCTCGTCGGGCAGCTCGCGGATGTCCAGGCGCGCGCGCAGCTCGGACACCGGCATCAGGCCGTCCAGCGCCCAGCTCCCGTCCTCGCCCGGCGTGGCCCAGGCGTCGGCCGGCATGCCGGGCTGCAGCTCGCCGGTGATGGCCTCCAGCAGGTCGCGCGGCGTCAACAGGCCCTGCACCACGCCGTACTCGTCGACCACGAAGACCAGCCGCCCGGCGCGCGTGCGGAACTGCTCCAGCAGTTCCAGGCCCGAGAGCGTCTCGGGCACGAAGGAGGCCGGCTGCGCCACGCCGCTGACCGTGCCCGCATGGTCGCGCCCGAGCTGCAGCAGCTGCGCCACCGCGACCACGCCCACCACGTCGTCCAGCGAGCCGCGGCACACCGGGTACCACGAGTGCACCAGGTTCAGCTTGGCCGCCTCGGCCACCTTGTCCAGCGCCTGCGCCACCGTCAGGCCGGCCTCCATCCACTCGATGTCGGCGCGCGGCACCATCAGCGAGGACAGGCGGCGCTCGTCCAGGTGGAACACGTTGCGCACCATCTGGTGCTCGTGGCGCTCGATCACGCCGGCATCCACGCCCTCCTCCAGGCTGGCGGAGATCTCCTCCTCGGTCACCGCGCGCGCGGCGCTGGAGTCGATGCGCAGCAGCCGCAGCGTCGCGGCGGTGGCGCTGGACAGCAGCCACACGAAGGGCTTGGCCCCGCGGGCCAGCGCGTTCATCGGCCGCGCGACCCAGCGCGACACCGCCTCCGGGTAGAGCTGCCCGATGCGCTTGGGCACCAGCTCGCCGAAGATGATGGTGAAGAAGGTGATGGCGCTGACCACCAGCGCCGTGGACATCACGCTGGCCACGCCGGCGCTCATGCCCTGCGCGACCATCCACTCGCCCAGCGGGCCCGCGAAGGCCGCCTCGCCCACGATGCCGCTGAGCATGCCGATGGAGGTGATGCCGATCTGCACCGTCGAGAGGAACTGGGTCGGCGACTCCATCAGTTCGAGCGCCGCGGCGGCGCCGGCATCGCCGGTTTCGGCCAGCGCCGCCAGGCGGGCGCGGCGGCTGGTGGACAGGGCCATTTCGGACATTGCGAACAGCGCGTTGCACGTTGTCAGCAAGGCCAGCAGGAAGACATCCATCGAGGGGAAAGGAGAATGCGAAGCATGGGACTCTACTTGATCGGCGACGTGCAGGGCTGCGACGAAGCCCTGGGCCGCCTGCTGGCCGAGATCGGCTTCTCGCCCAGCCGCGACGAACTGGTGCTGCTGGGCGACCTGGTCAACCGCGGCCCCGACTCCGCCGCCGTGCTGCGCCGCGCGATGCGCCTGGGCGCCAGCGCGCAGTGCCTGCTGGGCAACCACGACCTGCACCTGCTGGGCGTGGCGCACGGCGTGCGCAAGGCCGGGCGCCGCGACACGCTGGCGCCGCTGCTGGCCGCGCCCGACCGCGACGCGATGCTCGACTGGCTGCGCCGCCAGTCGATGGCGCTGCACCGGCGCGTGGGCGGCGGCGACCTGCTGATGGTGCACGCCGGCGTGCTGCCCTCATGGACCGTGCAGGACACGCTGGCGCTGGCCGGCGAGCTGGAGGCCGTGCTGCGCGGCCCGCAGCTGGTCGCCTTCCTGCACGAGATGTACGGCAACGCACCCGCCGCCTGGCGGGACGACCTGCGCGGCAGCGCCCGGCTGCGCGTCATCGTCAACGCCCTCACCCGGCTGCGCTTCTGCACGCCGGCGGGTGAAATGGAGTTCGAGGCCAAGGACGGGACGGCCGAGCCGCCCGCCGGCCACCTGCCGTGGTTCGACGTGCCGGGCCGACGCACCGCCGGCGCCACCGTTGCCTTCGGCCACTGGTCGACCCTGGGCTACGTCTCGCGCCCCGACCTGCTGGCCACCGACACCGGCTGCGTGTGGGGCGGCTGCCTCACGGCGGTGCGCATCGGCGCCACGCTGGCCGACCGCGAACGCATCCAGGTGCACTGCCCCCAGGCGCAGAAGCCCGGCTGAGCAGCGAAGAAAAGGGTCAGTCCTGCTCGGCGGCCTGCGGCTCGGTGAGCGCCGTGGCCGGCGAGGCGGCAGCGGCGGGCTCGTCCGCCTGCGGCTCGGCCACCTTGGCCTTGAACAGCGCCGCGACCTTGCGCCGGCTGCGGATGTTGGTCGACATGCGTCGCTGCAGCGGCGCGCCGGCGGCCTTGGCGGCGGCTTCCCAGGCCGGCGCGGCATCGCGCTCGCCCGGCTCGTAGGGCTGGTCGAAGAAGGGGTCGCGCGGCGCGGCCGGCGCCCGGTGCTGGGGACGCGGCGCACGGTAGCCGTCGCTGCCGCGGCCGCCGCGCGGCGCGGCGTCCAGCGCATCGCGCGCGTCGCCGGCCTCGCCCTCCTCGCGCCAGCGGCGGCGGCCGTCGTTGATGCGGCCGCGCGGGCGGTCGTCCTCGAACTCCAGCGGCTCCAGCTCGATCTTCTTCTTGATCAGCTTCTCGATGTCCGACACCAGCCGGACGTCGTTGCCGCCGGCCGCGAAGCTCACCGCCAGACCCGAAGCGCCGGCACGGCCCGTGCGGCCGATGCGGTGCACGTAGTCCTCGGCGTTGAAGGGGATGTCGTAGTTGAAGACCGCCGGCACGTCCTTGATGTCCAGCCCGCGGGCCGCCACGTCGGTGGCCACCAGCAGGTCCACCTCGCCGGCCTTGAAGGCGGCCAGCGACTTCAGGCGCTCGTCCTGGCTCTTGTCGCCGTGCAGCGCGGTGCAGCGCAGGCCGTCGCGCTCCAGCGTGCGGGCCAGGCGCGCGGTGCCCAGCTTGCTGTTGCAGAACACGAAGGCCTGCGTGATGCCGCGCTGACGCACGATCTGCTTGAGCGCGCGGCGCTTGTCGTCCTCGGGCACGCTGTAGAAGTGCTGCTCGACGGTGGAGGCCGTCTCGTTCGGCCGCGCCACCTCGATGGTGACGGGGTTCTGCAGGTAGCTGCCGGCCAGGCGCTTGATCTCGGGCGAGAAGGTGGCGGAGAACAGCAGCGTGGTGCGCTGCTTGGGCAGGTACGAGAGGATGCGCTGCAGGTCGGGCAGGAAGCCGATGTCCAGCATGCGGTCGGCCTCGTCCAGCACCACGTACTCGACCTGGTTGAGCACGGCGTTCTTGGCCTCGATGTGGTCCAGCAGGCGCCCCGGCGTCGCCACCAGCACCTCGACGCCCTTCTTCAGCTCGGCCGTCTGCGGCTTCATGTCGATGCCGCCGAAGACCACCGTGCTGCGCAACTGGGTGTACTTGGCGTACATCTTGACCTGCTGGGCCACCTGGTCGGCCAACTCGCGCGTGGGCAGCAGCACCAGCGCGCGCACCGGGTGCCGGGCGGGCGAGGTGGAGGCGTTCTCGTGCTGCAGCAGGCGCTGCAGCAGCGGCAGCGAAAAGGCCGCCGTCTTGCCCGTGCCGGTCTGGGCGGCGCCCATCACGTCCTGGCCTGCCAGCACCACCGGAATGGCCTGTGCCTGGATCGGCGTCATGTTCTCGTAGCCCATGTCGGCTACGGCGCGCTTGAGGGGTTCCGCCAGCGCGAGGTCGGAATAGAGGGTACTCATGAAGCCCTCGATTGTCGCACTGCCGCAAAAAGCGGCAGTGACAAGGCGCAAAAATGGCCCTTCGGTCAACCGCTTCGCACCTGCCCGCCCCCCGAGGGGATGCTTTCATCTTGTGGCGGCCCGGCGACGAAACGCCCTGCAGCCCTGGCGAAAACCCCTACGGAGCCTGGGCGCCGAAGGTGTCGCAGCTCTGCACGCTGCCGGTCTTGAAGCCCTGCGTGAACCAGCGCACGCGCTGGGCGCTGGAGCCGTGGGTGAAGGCGTCGGGCCGCACGGTGCCGGTCTGCTGACGCTGGAGCGTGTCGTCGCC
This sequence comes from Xenophilus sp., assembly GCF_044462705.1. NCBI lineage: Bacteria > Pseudomonadati > Pseudomonadota > Betaproteobacteria > Burkholderiales > Comamonadaceae > Xenophilus > Xenophilus sp. Next base: position 5,698 of record NZ_JBIQNC010000179.1, on the reverse strand, counting down.
GATCTGCTCGGCGGCGTTGATGGCCGACTCGATGTCGCCCTGGTCGAGCCACTGGCGGGCCTGCTGCGAGTGGTTGGCCCACACCCCCGCGTAGCAGTCGGCCTGCAGTTCCAGCCGCACCGAGAGCTGGTTCTGGTCGCGCTGGCTGACGCGCCCGCGCATCGAATCGATCTTGGCCGTGGTGCCCAGCAGCGCCTGCACGTGGTGGCCCACCTCGTGGGCGATCACGTAGGCGCGGGCGAACTCGCCGGGCGCGCCGAGCTGCCGGCTCATGGTGTCGAAGAAGCCCATGTCCAGGTAGACCTTGTGGTCTCCGGGGCAGTAGAAGGGCCCCATCGCGCTCTGCCCGGTGCCGCAGGCGGTGGGCGTGGCGCCGCGGAACAGCACCAGCTTGGGCGCCCGGTACTGCGCCCCGCCCTGGCGGAAGATCTGGCCCCACACGTCCTCGGTGGAGGCCAGCACGGTCGAGACGAAGGCGGCCTGCCGGTCGCCGGCCGGCGGTGCGGAGGCCGGCCCCTGCTGCTGCACCTGCGGCTCGCCGCCGCCGGAGAGCACGCCGATGGTGGTCAGCGGGTTGATGCCGAACACACCCCAGCCGATCAGCGCGATCACCACGGTGCCGATGCCGATGGAGCGCCCGCCGATGAAGCCGCCCCCGCCGCCGCTGCGGCGGTCTTCCACGTTGTCCGACTGCCGGTTGCCTTCCCACTTCATGGCACGCCTCCTTTTTTCAGGCCTTGGGCAGCGTCACCCCGTGCTGGCCCTGGTACTTGCCGCCGCGGTCCTTGTAGCTGGTCTCGCAGACGTCGTCGGGATCGCTCTCGAAGAACAGCACCTGCGCACAACCCTCGCCCGCGTAGATCTTGGCCGGCAGCGGCGTGGTGTTGCTGAACTCCAGCGTCACGTAACCCTCCCATTCGGGTTCGAAGGGGGTGACGTTGACGATGATGCCGCAGCGCGCGTAGGTGCTCTTGCCCAGGCAGATGGTCAGCACGTTGCGCGGGATGCGGAAGTACTCCACCGTGCGCGCCAGCGCGAAGCTGTTGGGCGGGATGATGCAGTGGTCGCCGTGCATGTCCACGAAGCTCTTCTCGTCGAAGTTCTTCGGGTCCACCACCGTGCTGTGGATGTTGGTGAAGACCTTGAATTCAGGCGCGCAGCGGATGTCGTAGCCGTAGCTGCTGGTGCCGTAGCTGATGAGCTTGCGCCCGTCCTGCGCGCGGATCTGCCCCGGCTCGAAGGGTTCGATCATGCCGTGCTGCTCGGCCATGCGCCGGATCCATTTGTCGCTCTTGATGCTCATGTGCGCTTCCCGGGTGAGGCGCGGATTCTAGGGTCCGGCGCCGGGCGCCGGCCGGCTGCTCCGTCAGGCCGGCAGCAGCGCCTGCGACACCACCGTGCGCTCGATCAGCCGGTCGTCGCCCAGCACGATCATGGCGAACAGCAGCTCCTCCAGGCTCTGCGCCCGCGCCGTCTTGCGCGCCAGCAGCGGCGTGGCCTGCGGGTTGAGCACGACGAAGTCGGCCTCGCAGCCCGGCTGCAGGTTGCCCACCACGCCCTCCAGGCCCAACGCCTGGGCGGCCGCGCCGGTGTGGCGCCACCACAGCTGCGAGGGCGCCAGGCTCAGGCCCGGCTTGGTCTGGCCCTCTCGGCCGACGTAGTAGGCGGCCATCATGGTGTGGAAGGGGCTGAAGCTGGTGCCGCCGCCCACGTCGCTGGCCAGCGCGTGGTGGTAGCCGACGCGCTGCGCGCCCTCGAAGTCGAAGAAGCCGCTGCCCAGGAACAGGTTGCTGGTGGGGCTGACGGCCGCGGCGGCGCCGGTCTCGCGCATCAGCTGCCGGTCGGCGTCGTCGAAGTGGATGCAGTGCGCGTACACGGCGCGCCGGCGCATCAGGCCGAAACCGACGTACACGTCGAGGTAGGAGCGCGCGGCGGGGAACAGCTCGCGCACCCAGCGCACCTCGTCCTTGTTCTCGGCCACGTGGGTGTGGATCCAGGTGTCGCCGTAGCGCGCCGCCAGCTCGCCGGCGCCGCGCAGCTGCGCATCGGTGCTGGTGGGCGCGAAGCGCGGGGTGATCGCGTAGCCCAGGCGGCCGGTGCCGTGCCAGCGGCGGATCAGCGCCTCGGTGTCGATCAGGCTCTGCTCGGTGTCGTCGCGCACGCCGTCGGGCGAGTGGCGGTCCTGCAGCACCTTGCCGGCGATCATGCGCAGCGCCCGCCCGCGGGCCGCCTCGAAGAAGGCATCGACCGAGGCCGGATGCGAGGTGGCGAAGACCAGCGCGGTGGTCACGCCGTTGCGCAGCAGTTCGTCGAGGAAGAAGCCCGCCACCTCGGCCGCATGCGCCGGTTCGGCGAAGCGCGACTCGGTGGGGAAGGTGTAGTTCTCCAGCCAGGGCAGCAGGCCCTCAGCCGGCGCGCCGATGATGTCCGTCTGGGGGAAGTGGACATGCATGTCGATGAAGCCCGGCGCGATGATGCGGCCCGGCCAATGGGTCACGGGCGCGTCGGCATGGCGCGCCGCGACGGCCGCGAAGGGGCCGGCGTCGATGACGCGCTGGCCGCCGTCCGGATCGGGGCCGACGACCAGCAGGCCGTCCTCGTCGTACAGGGGCTGGCCGGCGGCGTCGAAGCGCAGCAGGGAGGCGCGGTAGGCTTTTTTCATCGTGCGGGGGCAAGCGTAGCGCCGGTCTCTGCCCGCGTCATACGGCGCCGCCGTATGACCTTCATACGGTCAGCCGGAAGGACGCTCAGAGCGCCAGGCGCCGGCGGGCCTCGGCGTACTCGCTCTTGAGCCGCTCGATGTAGGCCTGCGCGCTGCTCACCTCGCGGATCGCGCCGATGCCCTGCCCCGAGCCCCAGATGTCCTTCCACGCCTTGGCCTTGCTGCCCTCGCCGCTGGCGAAGTTCATGGTCTTCAGGTCCCCCTCGGGCAGGTTGGCCGGGTCCATGCCGGCCGCCACGATGCTGGGCGCCAGGTAATTGCCGTGCACGCCGGTGAAGAGGTTGGAATAGATGATGTCGTCCGAGGTGCCGTCCACGATGGCCTGCTTGTAGGCGTCGCTGGCACGCGCCTCCTCGGTGGCGATGAAAGCGGTGCCGATGTAGGCGAAGTCCGCCCCCATCGCCTGCGCCGCCAGCACCGCGCCGCCGTTGGCGATGGAGCCCGACAGCGCCAGCGGCCCGTCGAACCACTGGCGGATCTCCTGCACCAGCGCGAAGGGGCTCTTGGTGCCTGCGTGGCCGCCGGCGCCGGCCGCCACCGCGATCAGGCCGTCGGCGCCCTTCTCGATCGCCTTCTTCGCGAAGCTGTTGTTGATGATGTCGTGCAGCGTCACGCCGCCGTAGCTGTGCACCGCGTCGTTGACGTCGGTGCGCGCGCCCAGCGAGGTGATGACGATCGGCACCTTGTACTTGACCACCATCTCCATGTCGTGCTCGAGCCGGTCGTTGCTCTTGTGCACGATCTGGTTGATGGCGAAGGGCGCGGCCGGCTTGTCGGGGTTGGCCTTGTTGTAGGCGGCCAGTTCCTCGGTGATCTCGGCCAGCCACTCGTCGAGCTGCTCGGCGGGGCGGGCGTTGAGCGCCGGCATGGAGCCGACCACGCCGGCCTTGCATTGCGCCACCACCAGCTTGGGGTTGCTGATGATGAACAGGGGCGAGCCGATGATGGGCAGCGGCAGGTGCGCGAGCGCGCCGGGCAGTCTGGACATGGACAGGGTCTCCGGGATGGCGATGAGGGGAAAAGTCAGAAGGCGTCCGCCGGCAGCGCCATCACGCTGGCGGCGCCGCCGACGATGGCATCGCGCTGGCCGGGCACGCGCGTGAGGATGTGGTCGGCGTAGAAGCGCGCGGTGGCGATCTTGGCCTGCATGAAGGGCGCGTCCTCGCCCTGCGCCGCCAGCTTCTCGGCCGCGAGCAGCGAGCGCGCCAGCTGCCAGCCTGCCACCAGGTTGCCGGCCAGCAGCAGGTAGGGGACGCTGCCGGCGAAGACGTCGTTGGGCGAACCCTTGGCGCCGCCGGCGACGAACTTCACGACCTCGGCAAAGGCCTCGCGCGCGGCGGCCAGGCGCTGCGCCACGGCCTTCGCGTCGGCGCTGCCGCCGGCGGCCAGCTCGGCTTCGGTCTTGGCGATCTGCGCGGCGATGGCCAGCGCCGTCTGCCCGCCGTCGCGCGCCGTCTTGCGGCCCACCAGGTCGTTGGCCTGGATGGCGGTGGTGCCTTCGTAGATCGGCAGGATGCGCGCGTCGCGGTAGTACTGGGCGGCGCCGGTCTCCTCGATGAAGCCCATGCCGCCGTGCACCTGCACACCCAGCGAGGTGGCCTCGATGCTCATCTCGGTGCTGTAGCCCTTGACCAGCGGCACCAGGAATTCATAGAAGGCCTGGTTCTGCCTGCGCGCGTCGGCGTCCGGGTGGTGGTGGGCGGCGTCGTAGGCGGCGGCGGCCACGGTCGCCATGGCGCGGCAGCCTTCGGTGAGGGCGCGCATGGTCATCAGCATGCGGCGCACGTCAGGGTGGTGGACGATGGCGGCGCTGCCGGCCACCGAGCCGTCCACCGGGCGGCTCTGCACGCGCTCCTTCGCATAGGCCGCCGCGTGCTGGTAGGCCCGCTCGGCCACCGCGATGCCCTGCACGCCCACGGCGTAGCGGGCGGCGTTCATCATGATGAACATGTACTCCAGGCCGCGGTTCTCCTCGCCGACGAGGTAGCCGACGGCGCCGCCGTGGTCACCGTACTGGAGCACGGCGGTCGGCGACGCCTTGATGCCCAGCTTGTGCTCGATGCTCACGCAGTGCACGTCGTTGCGCGCGCCGAGGCTGCCGTCCGCGTTCACCATGAACTTCGGCACCACGAACAGGCTGATGCCCTTCACGCCCTCCGGCGCGCCGGCCACGCGGGCCAGCACCAGGTGGACGATGTTCGGCGCCATGTCGTGCTCGCCGTAGGTGATGAAGATCTTGGTGCCGAAGACCTTGTAGGTGCCGTCGGGCTGCGGCTCGGCGCGGCTGCGCACCAGCGCCAGGTCGCTGCCGGCCTGCGGCTCGGTGAGGTTCATGGTGCCGGTCCACTCGCCGCTGACCAGCTTCTCCAGGTAGGTCGCCTTCAGTTCGTCGGAGCCGGCGGTGAGCAGCGCCTCGATGGCGCCGTCGGTCAGCAGCGGGCACAGCGCGAAGCTGAGGTTGGCGCTGTTGACCATCTCGCCGCAGGCCGCGCCGATCAGCTTGGGCAGGCCCTGGCCGCCGAAGTCGGCCGGATGCTGCAGCCCCTGCCAGCCGCCGGCCGCGTACTGCGCGAAGGCTTCCTTGAAGCCGGGCGTGGCCGTCACCTCGCCGGCCTGGAAGGCGGAGGGCTCCTGGTCGCCCTTGACGTTCAGCGGCGCCAGCACGTCCTGCGTGAACTTCGCGCACTCTTCCAGCACGGCCTTGGCGGTGTCCAGGCCGGCGTCCTCGAAGCCGGGCAGCTTCGCGATCTCGTCGATGCGCGCCAGGTGCTCGATGTCGAACAGCATGTCCTTGAGGGGGGCGGTGTAGCTCATGGGGTCTCCTTCCTGTCGCCCGCCTGCCTGCGGACATGAGACGTGAAAAGGGCATCGCGAACGATGCCCCGGGATGCCATACGGATGAGGTTCGCCGTCGGCCTTACAGCGCCTTGACCAGTTCCGGCACGGCGGCGAACAGGTCCGCCTCCAGCCCGTAGT
>NZ_JBIQNC010000178.1:0-10105 GCF_044462705.1 Xenophilus sp. | reverse complement strand
ACGACCGGCTGCGCTACCGCGTCGAAGGCGGCGCCTGGATACGCGAGCGCCTGGCGCCGTGATCCGGCCCCTCAGCGCGGCGCCATCAGCGCCATCGCGCCCGACACGGTGACCAGCGCCAGCAGCGTGGACACCACCACGCTGGCGGTCACCAGCTCCTCCGCCACGCGGTAGCGCTGCGCGAACATGAACACGTTGGCGCCGATGGGCATGGCGGCGGCCACCACCATCACCGTGAGCGGCAGGCCGTGCACGCCCAGGGCCCAGCCGATGGCCAGCACCAGCAGCGGGTGCACCAGGTTCTTGGCCACGGCCTGCACCAGCGCGCCGCGCAGGTGGGAGCCCACGGGCGTCGCGGCCAGCGTGATGCCCACCAGCACCAGCGCCATCGGCGCGAAGGCCTGGCCCAGCCACTGCAGCGGGCGGTCGATGGCCGCCGGCATGGTCCAGCCGGTGGCGGCGAACAGCAGGCCGGCGGGCACCGGCAGCACCACCGGGTGCAGCACCGCGTTGCGCACCGCGCGCAGCACGGTGGCCAGCACGTGGCGGCGGCCCGGCTCCTCGCGCGCCGCGGCCAGCTCCAGCACCACCGTGGCGCCGGTCAGCAGCGTCAGCGAATGCAGCGACACCAGCGTGAGCAGCGTCACCAGCCCCTCCGGCCCGTAGGCCAGACCGACCAGCGGGATGCCGATCATCACGGTGTTGCTGTAGGTGTTGGCCAGCGCCAGCACCGCCGCCTCGCGGTTGAAGCCGCGCAGCAGCAGCGTGGCGCCATAGATGAGGCCGGCCGCGATGAAGTACGCCGCCACGGGCTTCAGGCTCAGCTCGCCCAGGTGCACCGTGCTCATCGAGCGGAACAGCAGCGCCGGCGCCAGCAGCACGAAGATCAGGTTCGACAGGTCCCGGATCGCCGCCGGCGCGATCCAGCCGCGCCGCCCTGCCACCCACCCCGCCGCGATGAGCAGGACGACGGGCAGCAGCGAGGAGACGACGGGCAGGTTCACCGGTCGAGCATAGCGGGCCGCACGGCGGCGGCCCGCGCCGCCGCGGCCGTCAGAAGCTCACGCGCATGCCCACCGTCACCGTGCGGCCGCGCAGCGGCGCGGCATCCTTGATGAAGGAGGTGTGGGCGAAGGCGAGCCGGTCGGTCAGGTTGTCCGCGCGCAGGTAGAACTGCGTGTCCAGCCGGTCGATGCGGGTGCTGTAGGCCAGGCCCAGGTTGAGCATGGTGTAGCCCGGCGTCCAGGTCTCGTAGGCGGCGATGCGGCGCTGGCTGGCCATGCGGTACGCCTCCACCCAGCCGCTCCAGCCCTGGTAGCTGGCGTTCAACCGCACGCCCAGGCGCTGCGCCGGAATGCGCGGCAGGTTGCGCGACGCCAGGCCGGACGCGTTGTCGAGCCGGCCGCGCACGTGGTCGCCGAACACCGTCACCGACAGGTGCTCGCCCAGCTTCTGCTTCACGCTGCCCTCCAGCCCGGTGAAGGTGGCGTCGCGCTGCGCGTACTCGATGAGCTGCAGGCCCTCGTAGGCATCCAGCGTGTCGGCGTAGATGTAGTTCTTCACGCGGTTGTGGAAGCCCGACACCGAGAAGGTGGTGTCGCCCGCCGTCCGGGCGAGCGTGACGTCGATGTTGCGCGAGGTCTCCTTGCGCAGCCGGTCGTTGCCCACCTCGTAGGTGCGGGTGGCCAGGTGCAGGCCGTCGGCGTACAGCTCCTCGGCCGTGGGCAGGCGCTGGCTGCGCGTGAACGAGCCGCCCAGCGACCAGCCCGGCGCGAAGCGCCACTGCGCGCCCAGCGAGAACGAGGTGCCGCGGTGGCTGGCATCGCGCTGCGTGAGCGAGTCGACGTCGATGCGCTGCCACTCGTGGCGCAGCGAGGCCTCGACGCGCACGTCGCCGAAGCGGCGCTCCTCCAGCGCGAACAGCGCGGTGCGGTTCGTGCGGGTGGGGGCGACGTAGGCCTCCTCGCCCAGGGCGCTGAAGCGGCGCTGCGATGTCTGCACGCCCAGCACGCCGCGCCAGCCGGCGATGGGCAGGTGCTCCAGCTCCAGCCGCGCGTCATGCGCCCGGTTGCGGAAGGTGGTGCTGATCTCCTGGCCCTCGATCTCGTGGTGGCGGTAGCGCGTGATGGCGGCGCGCAGGCGGGCGCGCGCGAAGCCGGGCAGCGGGTCGAGCAGCTCGCCGCGCAGGTCGACGCGCTCGCTGCGCAGCTTCACCCACGGCGTGCCGTGCTCGTGTTCATGCTCGTGGTCGTGGTCATCGCCCTCGGCGTGATCGTGGTCCTCGTGCTCGTGGTCCTCCTCGTGCGCCTCCTGCTCGTCGCCGTGGTCGTGGTCATGGCCGTGCGCGTCGCCCTCGGGGCAATGCAGGTGGCTGCCGTGCGGATGGCAGCCCTCGAAGGCATGGCTGTGGCCCGGCAGGCCGTAGCGGCTGCTCTGCAGGCTGTAGGCCAGCCCCAGGTAGCCGCGCGGTCCCACCCAGGACAGGCCCGCCCCGAAGTTCTCGGTGGCGTTGTCGCTGCCGGGCACGCGGGTGCCGCCCGACCAGTGCCGCCCCACGCGGTAGTCGTGCGCCTCGCGGCGCGAGCCTTCCAGGTGCAGCACGAGGTGGTCGCCCAGCGCCGTCGTGAGGTCGAAGGCGCCGGCCGCCTCGCGCGCACCGCTGCGGCCCTGCAGCTCCACGCTACCCTCGAAGCCGTTGTCGGGCCGCCGCGTGGGCACGCGGCGGTCGAGCACGTTGACCACGCCGCCCACCGCGCCGCCGCCGTACAGCAGCGCGGAGGGCCCGCGCAGCACCTCGATCTGGCGCGTGAGCAGCGGCTCGGACACCACCGCGTGGTCGGGGCTGATGGTGGAGGCGTCCTGGATCTCGGCGCCGTCGCCCAGCACCTTGACGCGCGGGCCGTCCATGCCGCGGATGATGGGCCGGCTGGCACCGGCGCCGAAGTGGGTGGCGCGCACGCCGGGCTCGCCTTCCAGCGTGTCGCCCAGGTTGGCGCCGCGGCGCAGCACCAGGTCTTCGCCTTCCAGCACGCTGGAGGGGGTGACCATGTCGTTCTCGCCCAGCTCCAGCCCGCTGGCGGACACGGTGACCGGCGGCAGCGCCCGGGTGTCGCCGGGCGTCTGCGCCCAGGCGGTGGAGGACAGCGCGGCGATGGCGGTGGAAACGGCGCTCAGGCGCAGCAGTGCGGCGGCGCCGGAGGCACCGCCCAGGGAAAAGCATGTCATGTGGAATTCGCTCGTTGAACAGGCACGTCCCGCTGCCATGCCGGCATGGCGCAGCCAGCCAGCAGCAGGACAGGGCCCCGCGATCGGGAACGCGAGGGACCGGGGAGGTTCAGCGAGCGGGGGGCGGCCCGCGGGCGTCGAACAGCAGGACCCAGCGCGCCAGCGCCTCGCCCTGCATGAAGTCGAAGACGGCGGTGGGCAGCACCACCGGCGGCAGCAGCGCCGCCACCGAGGGCATCGCGCTGCCGTGCGCGAGCTGGTCGTACAGCCGGCACTGCAGGTCGCCGTCGTCGTGGCCGCCGAACAGCGCCAGCAGCCCGTGCGCGTGCGCGTGGTGGCCGTCGTGCGAGGCGGCCGCATGCGCGTCGTGGACGTGCGCGCCGGCGGCCGGCGCCGGGTCGTGCATCACCCGGTGCAGGTGCCCCAGCGTGGCGGCGAGCACCACGGCCAGGGCCAGCAGCCACGCCAGCCCCGCCGCACGGGAGGTGCGGGTGGCGTGCGAGAAGGAGGGTGCGGCGGTCACGAGGCCGGACATTGTGCCAGCCGCCGCCGGAGCATGCGCCCGGTCGGGCTCTCGGGCGCTCAGTCCTTGCGCACGCGCTCGCCGAAGGTCTTGCGGAACTTCTCCACCTTGGGCGCGACCACGAAGGCGCAGTAGCCCTGTCCGGGGTGCTTCAGGAAATAGTCCTGGTGGTAGTCCTCCGCCGGCCAGTAGGACGCCAGCGGCGCCACCTCGGTGACGATGGGCACGCCGCCGTACGCCTGGTGCGCCGCCAGTTCCGCGATCACCTCGCGCACCGTCTGCTGCTGGGCGTCGGTGGTGGTGTAGATGGCGCTGCGGTACTGCGTGCCCACGTCGTTGCCCTGGCGGTTCAGCGTGGTCGGGTCGTGCACGACGAAGAAGATCTCCAGGATCTCGCGCAGGCCGATGCGCTGCGGGTCGAACTGCACCTTGACCACCTCCGCGTGGCCGGTGCTGCCGCTGCACACCTGCTCGTAGGTCGGCTGCGGCTGGTGGCCGTTGGCGTAGCCGGACTCGACGTCCGCCACACCCTCCACGCGGTCGAACACCGCTTCCGTGCACCAGAAGCAGCCGCCGCCGAGGACGATGGTTTCGAGGGGGGCCGGGGAAGACGATGGCATGGCAGTGGACATGGGAGACTCTCCAGGAGGAGATTGTGGCGGGTTGACGCCATTCGAGTGCCTCACTACATTACTAACCCGCGAGTCATTAGCGTCATGCCCTCCTCCTCCGGTTTCTTCAGCGACAAGCGCTGCCCCATCCGCGCCAAGCGCGAGCGGCGCAAGGAAGCGCGCCCCGGCGAACTGCTGGAGGCGGCGCTGGAGCTGTTCGTCGAGAAGGGCTACGCCGCCACCCGCTCCGAGGAGGTGGCCGCGCGCGCCGGCGTGTCCAAGGGCACGCTGTTCCTCTACTTCCCGAGCAAGGAGGAGCTGTTCAAGGCCGTGGTGATGGAAAACATCGCCGGGCGCTTCGGCGGCTGGAACACGGAGTTCGAGCAGTTCGAGGGCAGCACGCCGGAGATGCTGCGCTACTGCCTGGCGACCTGGTGGGAGCACGTCGGCGCCACCCGCGCCTCGGGCATCACCAAGCTGATCCTGAGCGAGGGCGGCAACTTCCCCGAGCTGGCCGCGTTCTACCGGCGCGAGGTGGTGGCGCCGGGGCATGCGCTGCTGCGGCGCATCCTGCAGCGCGGCATCGAGCGCGGCGAGTTCGACCCGGGCATCGACGTGCAGCACGCGATCTACGCCATCGTCTCGCCCATGCTCTTCCTCATGCTGTGGAAGCACTCGGCCAACGTGTGCGTGGAGGAAGGCGTGCCGCTCGACCCGCCGCGCTACATCCAGGCGCAGGCCGACACCCTCCTGCGCGGCCTGTGCACGCCGGCAGGCCGCGCCAGTGACGGCGGCCCGGCCTCCTAGAATCGAAAGTTTGTCTTCCACGCCCTCTTTCCTTGCCTCGACGGAGCAGCCCATGACCCCTCCCGCGACCCCCGAACAGCTTCGTTTCAACATGATCGAGCAGCAGATCCGCCCCTGGAACGTGCTCGAGGCCGACATCCTGGATCTGCTGTCCGTCGTGCGGCGCGAGGACTACGTGCCCGCCGCGCACCGGTCGCTGGCCTTCTTCGACATGGAGATCCCGCTGGGCGACGAGCCCGGGCAGTGCATGCTCTCGCCCAAGGTCGAGGCCCGCACGCTGCAGGACCTGCGCATCCAGCCCGCGGAGAAGGTGCTGGAGATCGGCACCGGCTCCGGCTACATGGCCGCGCTGCTGGCGCACCGCGCCGCCCAGGTGCTGACGCTGGAGATCGACGAGACCCTGGCGCAGCGCGCCGCCGAGACGCTGCGCAGCCACGGCGTCGCCAACGCCGAGGTGCGCCACGCCGACGGCGCGAAGCCGCTGCCCAGCGGCCCGATGTTCGACGTGATCGTGCTCAGCGGCTCGGTGGCCAAGGTGCCGCAGAACCTGCTGGGCTCGCTCAACATCGGCGGGCGCCTGTTCGCCATCGTCGGCGAGGAGCCGATGATGCGCGCCCACATCGTCACCCGCACCAGCGAAGGCCAGTGGGAGACCGCGCAGCCCTGGGACACGGTGGCGCCGCGCCTGCTGAACTTCCCCGAGCCCTCGCGCTTCAGCTTCTGAGGCCCGCACCGCCCATGATCGACCAAGTCCGCCCTGCCGACCTCGCCGCCTGGTTCGCCCAGGCGCCCGACGCCGCCCCCGTGCTGCTCGACGTGCGCGAACCCTGGGAGGTACAGACCGCCCGCGTCGCGCCCGAGGGCGTCACCGTGCTGTCGATCCCGATGAACACCCTTCCCGCCCGGCTGGCCGAGCTGGACCCGTCCCGCCGCATCGCCTGCCTGTGCCACCACGGCGGACGCAGCCAGCATGTGGCGATGTTCCTGGCGCAGCAGGGCTACGAGCAGGTGGCCAACGTGGCCGGCGGCATCGACGCGTGGGCGGCCACGGTCGATCCCACCCTGCCCCGCTACTGATCGGCCGGAGGCCCTTCGCCCATGCGCGCGCCGCGGTCCCGCATCGCTTTCGGCCTCGCCGCGCTGCTGCTCATGGCGGCCGGTGCGCGGGCGCAGAGCCTGATCGAGCTGTACGAGTCCGCCCGCGCGCACGACGCCACCTGGCAGGCCGCGCAGGCGCAGCACGAGGCCACGCTGGCCCGCGCCGAGCAGACCAGGGCCGGGCTGCTGCCGCAGGTGGGCCTGCAGGCGGGCATCTCGCGCACCGAGGCCGACATCCGCACCGACGCCGGCACCGGCCCGCGCAACTTCAACACGCAGCAGATCGGCGTGCAGGCCACGCAGCCGATCTACCGCCCGGCCAACCTGGCCACCTACGAGCAGGGCAAGCGCCAGCACGAGATCGCCCGCGCCCAGCTCGCCCTGGCCGAGCAGGACCTGATCGTGCGCGTGAGCCAGGCGTATTTCGACGTGCTGGCCGCGCAGGACACGCTGCGCCTGGTGCAGGCGCAGAAGGCCGCGGTGGGCGAGCAGCTGGCCGCCGCGAAGCGCAACTTCGAGCTGGGCAACGCCACCGTCACCGACACGCGGGAGGCGCAGGCGCGGCACGACATCGTCGTCGCGCAGGAAATCGCCGCCGCCAACGAGCTGCAGGTGCGCCGCCTGGCGCTGGACCAACTGGTGGGCCGCAGCGGCACCGCGCCGCTGCCGCTGGCCGAGCCCGTGGTGCTGCCGGCGCCGGCGCAGGGCGACATCGCCGGCTGGGTGGCGCAGGCCGAGGCGTCGCACCCCGCCCTCGCCCAGGCCCGGCTGGCGCTGGACGTGGCGGGGCTGGAGATCGACAAGGCCCGCGCCGGCCACAAGCCCGCCATCGACGCCACGCTGGGCTACAGCGTGGTCAACAACCCGCAGGGCGTGATCGACTCCGCGATGCGCACCCGCATCCACGCCGCGCAGGTGGGCGTGCAGTTGACGATGCCGCTGTTCGCCGGCTTCGCCATCGAGAACCGCGTGAAGGAAACCGTCGCGCTGGAAGACCAGGCGCGCGCCCGACTGGCCGATGCGCGGCGCAGCGTGACGCAGGCGACGCAGGCCGCCTTCCTCGGCCTGCAGGCCGGCGCGGGCCAGGTCAGGGCGCTGGAGGCGGCCGAGGCCTCCAGCCAGAGCGCACTGGACGCCAACCGCATGGGCTACCAGGTGGGCGTGCGCATCAACATCGACGTGCTCAACGCCCAGAGCCAGCTCTACCAGACCAAGCGCGACCTGGCCGTGGCGCGCTACAACCTGCTGATGGGCCAGCTCAGGCTGCGCCAGGCGGCAGGCACGCTGACGGCGGAGGACCTGCGGCCGGTCAATGCGGCGCTGGCGGCGGTGGCGCAGTCCTCGCGTTGAGGGGACGCGCCGCCGAGCCGGCGGCGGTCCGGCTCATGCCGCGAACCTGGCCGCATGCGCGCGGAAATTCGCGTTGCGCTCGTCGAGCGCCTCCTGCGTCAGCGGCACCATGATCGGGGCGCCCTCCCTGGCGAAGGCCTGGCACTGTTCCACGTAGGGGCGCAGGCGCTCGTGGTGGACGGGCGATGCGGCGCCCATGTCGCCGCCGTGCTCGGTCCATGCGTTCGCCAGGATCTCCGCCGACACCATCGCCAGCGTCGTCCCCATGCCCGACAGCAGCGCGGCGCAGTGGCCCGCGTCGCCGATGACCGCGACGTTGCCGTTGATCCAGCCCGGCATGTGGGTCTGGCTGACCGAATCGAAGTAGAAGCCCCTGGCCGCGGGATCGGTGAACGCCGCGCGCATCGCGGGCACCTGCCATGCGTCGATGCGCGAGAGGAACCGGTCGATCAGTCCGCGCTGCGCGTCGAGATCGCGGTAGTCGTAGTCGATCTCCGGGCTGGCGGCGAGCATCATCCCCTGCGGGCCGTCGCCCGCGTCGCGGACGACGAGCGTGAGGCCGGGCACGTTGAGCATGGCGCGGTGCCACGCCCGGTCGGCCGGAAGATCGACGAGCGCGACGTAGTAGCCGAAGTGCCGGACATAGTCCTTCTCGGGGCCGAAGGCGAGCCTGCGCACGTTGGAGTGCAGGCCGTCGGCGCCGACCACGAGGTCGTAGCGGCCCTGCCGGCCGTCCATGAAAGCAACGTCCACGCCGCCGGGGCCGTCGGCGATCGACGCGATGGACGCCTTGAAGCGGAACTCGACGCCCTCGGGAACGGCATCCCGCAGGATCCGGTTGAGCCGGTCCCGCGTGATCTCGACGTCGTCGTCGGTCTCGTTGGCGAACCAGCGCAGATCGAGGGTCGCGACCTGCGCTCCCGTGCCGTCGAGGACCGGCGCCGGCTCCACGATGGAGACCTTCTGCTCGGCGATCTTCGCCAGGATCCCCATCCGCTGCGCGGTCCCGAGCGCGCGTCCGCGAACGTCGATGGGCGCGCCGCCCGGCCGCAGGCCGTCGGCGCGCTCGACGACGGTCACCCGGTGGCCGAGGCGGGCGAACCAGTAGGCCGCCGAGAGGCCGGCCATGCTGGCGCCGGAGATGAGGACGTCCATGGGGATGCTCCTTTCCCTGCCGGGGCCTACAGCTTGAATTCCCTGGCCATCCGGATCACGGCCTGCCTGTCGAAGGCGTTGATGTCGTCGATCAGCTCGTTGGTGAACAGGCGGTTCGGGTCGCCGAGCTGCTCGGCCAGCTTCGGGTTCCTGCTGCTCTCGGCGGCCATGTCGATGTTCGCCTGCCACTCGGCGAGCGACGACGCGCCCATGCGCTGGTCCGGGTCGTCGGGCCGGCGCATCCAGCTCTCTCTGCGGTCCTTGAGGATGAAGCCCAGTTCCTTGCGCGCCTCTTCCTCGCTGCGGCCCTTGGGCCGGCTCTCGGGGTACACCGCCCAATGCAAATCGATCGCCGCATCGAGGTTGGCATGCGAGAAGACGGTCGACTTCGCCACGCCCTGGAACAGCGCCACCAGCGCCTTGCGCTGCTCCTTCAGCAGCTTGCGCGGCACGCACAGCCAGCCCGAGCCCACCTGCGCGAACTTCGGCGTGAGCGGCACGTAGCGCAGCCGGGTCCCCACCAGCTCGATGCGGGCGGCGGCGGTGTCGAAGGCCACCATCGCGTCCACGCGGTCGTTGTCGATCGCCGCGCCGGCCGGCGCGCCGTCGCCGATGGCGATGTACTCGCACTTGTCGTCCTTCAGGCCCAGCTCGGCCAGCATGGCCCTGGTGATGACGATGCCGGTGTCGCCCTGGCTGCGCACGCCGATGCGCTTGCCCGCGAGGTCCGCGGCCGAACGGATCGGGCTGTCGGGCTTGACCACGATCACGTTCGCATTGCGCGGCAGCCACTTGTAGACGCTCACCAGGTCGAGCGACGGGTCCTTCGCCATCGCCGGCAGCAGGATGCCCGGCACCGCGGGCCCGAAGTCCACATGCCCGGCGCGCAGGCTCTGCAGCGCCTGCGTCATGCTCGACATGTTGACGTACTCCACGTCGACGCCGTTCGGCTTGTAGAAGTCCAGCCTCGGATGCTGGCCCGCGGTGACGAAGCACTGCTGCGGATCGTTCACCGCCGCGGTGTTCGCCACCTTCATCACCCGCACACTCTGCGCCAGCGCCGGCAGGCCGCCGGCCATGCCCAGGGCGCCGAGGCCCAGGCCGAAGTCACGTCGCGTCAACATGATGGTTCACTCCTTCAGGGAAATGCAGGAACACCGGGGATTCAGACGTTCACCGTCCGCTGCGAGGCATCGGCCGGCATCCAGTGCAGCACGCGGCGCTGGATGCTGCGCAGGAGGCCGGTGAGCACGATGCCGATCACCGACAGCACCACGCACACCGCGAAGCTGCCGCCGGTGTCGGCCTGCGCCTCCATCTGCAGGATGAGCACGCC
>NZ_JBIQNC010000177.1:0-10188 GCF_044462705.1 Xenophilus sp. | reverse complement strand
GGAGAACGCCCAGTTGGCTGCATGACTTGATGTACGTGGAAACGAGGCAGGGTCATCCTGCACCTGCTTGACGCGGCTCAGGTCGTCGCCATAGTTGTTGGCGCCGTTGAAGCGCAGCCGGCCCTGGATCGTGTCGACCTGGTGGCCGCGCAGCCAGGTGGCGAGGGTCTTGTCGTCCAGGCTGCCGGTGGCCCTCACCGCGGCCTCGATGATCTGCCAGGCGGAGTACGAGGCCGCGGCCTGGACTTCCACCGTGGTGTTGGGCAGGTTGACCTGCGTGGCGCGCTCGCGGAAGGTCTGGGTGAACTTCGCCGCCACCGGGTTGTTGGTGAAGGGCGGGTGGTCCTCGAAGATGGTGACCGACAGCGCGTTGTTCGCCTCGGGCGCCTTCAGCATCGGCCCCGGCGCCGGCGCGAACCAGAAGCTGCTGCGCGGCGCATAGTCGATCTTCTTGAGCGCGTCCAGATCTGGTTGGCCTCCAGCCCGAGCGCGCCGCCCCAGATGAGGTCCGGGTCGGCGTCCTTGATGCGGCTGGCGACCGGCCCGAAGTCGCGGTTGCCGAAGTCCCATTCGAGGAACAGCACCTCGCGCACCCCGCGCTGGCGGGCCACCTCGCGCGCGCCGAGCGAGATGTAGTGCACCGACGGGAACTTGCTGGTGACGATCGCCACCGTCTTGGGCGTCTTGCCGGCCGCGGCCAGCGCATCCAGCACGATCCCCGGCGTGCTCTTGTCCGGCTCGGGCCCCACGGCCCAGCCGTAGAACTGCTGCGGGTACTTGGCCAGCGGCGGCACGCCGAAGGTGTGGTGCACCAGGATCTTGTTGTAGCGCTGCGCGACGCCCATGGCCGACAGGATGGCGCTGGTTCCGTAGGGGCCGATCAGCAGGTCCACCTTGTCCGAGTTGACCAACTGCTCGTAGAGCGTGCGCGTCAGGTCCGGCTTCGACTGGTCGTCCTTGACGATCCACTCCACCGGGCGCCCCAGCAGGCCGCCGCGCTTGTTGAGCTCGTCGACGTAGATCTCGCCGGTCAGCTTGTGGACCAGCCCGACGGAGGACAGCGGACCGGTGAGCGCGAGTGTTCCGCCGATGCGCACCGGCGTGCCGGTGGGCTGGGCCTGGCTTGTCGTGCCCCACAGGGTCGACGCGCCCAGCGTGCCGAGGGCGAGCGAAAAGGAACGGCGGTCGATCGTCATGATGGATGTCTCCTCTCGTTGGTTGTGAAGGGCGGCCCTCCGCCGCCGCGAACGGCTCAGCTCTGCATCGAGCCGCGGATCTCAGAGACGGGCAGATGCTGCGTGCGCAGCAGCAGCGACGCCTCGCTCTCCCCGCGGCGCAGGCGCTCGAGCATTTCGTCGGGATCGAATTCCACGCCGATCGGGTTCTCGGCGAAGCCGGGGCCGTACATGAAGGCGTTGGCGTCCTCGTTGGAGGTGTAGCTGTCGGTCTGGAACTCCATCTGGTTGCCGTCGGGGTCGGCGTAGTAGAGCGAGACCGTGATGCCATGGTGGATGCACCAGTAGGGCAGGACGCCGATGGCCTTGAGTTCGAGGTACTTGTCCAGCAGCTCGCGCAGGGACCGGTAGCCGTAGGCGACGTGGTCCATGCCGGGCTGGCCGCGGGGCGTGCGCGCCTGCGACTCTCCCTTGACGATGGCGAGATTCAGCAGCGCCACCCGGTGGTGCTCTTCGTCGTACGTGACGAAGGCGATGACCGGGTTCTGGTACTGGATCTTTCCGCCGAAGACCTTGACGTACCAATCCAGCATCTCCTGGAAGCGATAGGTGCGGTAGACCACGTGGGCGAAGGTCTTCGGCCGAATGATGGAGGCCATCATTTCTCCTTGTTTATCGACAAAACTGGATTTATTTGGGATTAATTCGATTTTTATCGAAAATATTGAAGAGAATTGGCAGAGATTGACTGGGAGAAACCCTGGAGCCGCGCCGCGGGAGCGCCCGGTGGCGCGCCGGGCGGTGTCCAGGGGACGCTCTCTACAATTTCGGGCCTGCATGCACAGACAGCCGAACCGTCCTATGTCGCGCCACTCACCGCCGATTGCCGAAGATGTCCAGGGGGCGACCTTTGCCAGCAAGGTGTTCGAGCAACTGCGCGAAGACATCCTGGAGGGCCGTTTCGGCCCGGGCGAGAAGCTGCGGATCGAGGCGCTCCAGGAGCGCTACCAGGTCGGCGCGAGCCCGATCCGGGAAGCGCTGAACCGGCTGAGCGCGGTGCGGCTGGTCGAGCAGGTCGACCGGCGCGGCTTCCGCGTCGCGACGCTGTCGGACGACGACCTGGCGGACCTGATGCAGGCGCGGCGCCTGCTCAACGAGATCGTCGTGCGCGAGTCCCTGCGCCATGGAGACGAGGCGTGGGAGGAGCAGCTGGTCTTCGCCTATCACCGCATGTGGCGCTGCCCGATGACGGTGGAGTCCGGGCACACCAACCGCGAGTGGGAGCTGCTGCACCGCCGCTTCCACGCGGCGCTCATCGCCGCCTGCCCGTCCAAGTGGCTGCTGGACTTCCATGAGCTGCTGTTCGACTCGGCCGACCGCCATCGCCGGCTCAACGTGCGGCAGCTGGACGCCGAGTCCACACGCATCGAGCACCGGCACATCATGGAGGCAGCCGTCAGCCGCGACGTCGAGCGCACCGTCCGCCTGCTCAACGAATCGATCGACGGCCTCCTGCGGCGGCGCGCCGAGGCCGCGCCGCAGGACGGCGAAGCCGCCGCAGCCCCGGTCGCCGAATCCTTGAGCCGCTGAGCGCTCAGCGCGAGCGGGCGGCCACCCGCTCGCGCAGCGCCTCGAAGCCGGGCGGCGGCGGGTGCAGGTCGAGCCGGCGCCCGGCCTTGACGATCTGGCTCGGCGTCTCGTGGCCGATGAGCGCCGGCAAGCGGGCCGCGGCGGCCAGCACCCCGGCCAGCTCGATGCCGGTGTCGTAGCCCATCAGCTCCAGCGCGTGAACCACTTCCTCGGTGCAGACGTTGCCGCTGGCGCCCGGCGCGTAGGGGCAGCCGCCCAGGCCGCCGAAGGCGGTGTCGAAGTGGTCGGCACCGGCGTCGATGGCGGCCAGCACGTTGGCCAGCCCCATGCCGCGGGTGTTGTGGAAGTGCAGGGTCAGCAGCGTGCCGGGCCAACGCTGCCGGAAGGCGGCGACCAGCGGCGCCACCTGGCGCGGATGGGCCATGCCGGTGGTGTCGCACAGCGTGATGCCCTGCACGCCCTGGTCGATGAAGCAGGCCGCCAGGTCCAGCACCTCGCCGGCGGCCACGTCGCCTTCCATCGGGCACCCGAAGCTGCATGACAGCGAGACGTTGATGCCCGTGCCGCCGGGGCGCGCGAAGGCGATGACCTCCGACAGGGCCGCGACGGACTGCTGCCGCGTCATGCGCAGGTTGCACAGGTTGTGGGTCTCGCTGGCCGACATCACCAGGTTGAGTTCGTCGGCGCGGGCGTCGATGGCGCGCTCGGCGCCGCGCACGTTCGGCACCAGGGCGCCGTAGAGCGTGCCTTCGCGGCGGGCGATTTCCCGCATCACGATTTCCGCGTCGCGCAGCGCCGGCACCGCCGCAGGCGAGACGAAGGCGGTCACCTCGATCCTGCCGAAGCCCGCCTGCGTCAACGCATCGACCAGGGCGATCTTCTCGCCGGTCGGCACGAAGGCCGCTTCGTTCTGCAGGCCGTCGCGCATGCCCACCTCCTGCAGGTGGATGCGGCGCCCCGCGCCGTTCCAGACGTCCCGGCTCATCCGATCACCTTCGCGGCGCGCAGCGCATCGATCCGGTCCGCATGCAGGCCGATGCGGCGCAGCACGGCGTCGGTGTCGTCGCCCAGGCGCGGCGCGCTGGAACGGATGGTGCCCGGCGTGGCGGAGAGCTTGGGGCAGATGCCCGGCACCTCCAGCGTGCGGCCCTCGCGCGTGGTTTGCGTGAGCAGCATGTTCCGCGCCCGGTAGTGCGGGTCCTCGTGGATGTCCTTGACCGTGTAGACCTTGCCGGCCGGCACCGCCGCCGCCGCCAACTGCGCCAGCACGTCCTGCGTGCGGCGCGTCGAGGTCCACGCGGCGATGGCGTCGTCCAGTTCCTGCACGCGGGCGACGCGGCCGGCGTTGCTCTGCAGGTCCGGGGCCGCGGCGAGGTCCTCGCGGCCGATGGCACCCATCAGCCTGCGGAAGATGCTGTCGCCGTTGCCCGCGATGAGCACCCAGCCGTCGGCGCACGGGTAGGCGTTGGACGGCGCGATGCCCGGCAGCGCGCTGCCGGCGGCTTGGCGCACGGCGCCGAAGGCGCTGTACTCGGGCAGCAGGCTTTCCATGCAGTTGAAGACGGCCTCGTGCAAGGCGACGTCGATCACCTGCCCGGCGCCGCCGTTGACCTTGCGGTGGTACAGCGCGGCGAGCACGCCGATCGTGCCGTGCAGCGCCGCCAGCGTGTCGCCGATCGAGATGCCGCAGCGCACCGGCACGCGGCCCGGCTCGCCGGTGAGGTGGCGCAGCCCGCCCATCGCCTCGCCGATGGCGCCGAAGCCCGGCAGGTCGCGGTACGGGCCGGTCTGGCCGTAGCCGGAGATCCTCAGGATCACCAGGCCGGGGTTGAGCGCATGCAACTGGTCCGGCGCCATGTCCCACGCTTCGAGCGTGCCGGGGCGGAAGTTCTCGATCAGCACGTCCGCCTCGGCGATCAGCGCGCGTGCGACCTCCTGCCCTTCGGGGCGGCGCAGGTCCAGCGCGACCGACTGCTTGTTGCGCGACTGCACCTGCCACCAGA
This sequence comes from Xenophilus sp., assembly GCF_044462705.1. Taxonomy (NCBI): domain Bacteria; kingdom Pseudomonadati; phylum Pseudomonadota; class Betaproteobacteria; order Burkholderiales; family Comamonadaceae; genus Xenophilus; species Xenophilus sp. The sequence goes on along the minus strand of NZ_JBIQNC010000177.1, from coordinate 5,420 downwards.
CGGAGGTGCCGTCCTGCAGCATGCGCCAGTTGCGCAGCGGGTCGCCGGCGGCCGGCGGTTCGATCTTCACGACGTCGGCGCCGAACTCGCCGAGCGTCTTGCCGCAGAAGGGGCCGGCGATGAGCTGGCCCATTTCCACGACGCGCAGGCCGTCGAGGGCGCCGGGGGCGGGGGATGGAGGTGATGTGGGAGTGGTGTTCATGGCGAGATCGGCAAGCGTGCGCGTGCCCGGCGGCGTGCGCGGTGTCAGTCGATCGTCAGGCCCAGGGCCTTGACCAGCGGGCCGTAGCGCGAGCGGTCGACTTCCTGGATCGCGTCCAGCGCGGCCGGCGTGCCGGGCTGCGGCAGCATGCCGTAGTCGTCGAGCCTGGCGCGCACCTCCGGCAGGCCCAGCGCGTGGTTGAGCTGGGCATTGAGCCTGTCGATGACGGGCTGCGGCGTGGCCTTGGGCGCGAAGATGCCGAACCACACCGACAGGTCCAGGTCCTTGTGGAAACTGCGCATCTCGGGCAGCGCGGAGAACTTCTCCTTGGCCTGCGGGCCGCTGGCCGCGATGGGCTTGATGCGGCCGGCGGTGATCAGCGGCATGGCCTCGGCGACGCCGACGATCATGGCGCCGATCTCGCCCGTGACCAGGGCCTGAATGGCGGGCGAGGTGCCCTTGTAGGGCACGTGCGTGAGCTTGACGTTCATGCGGTTGGCGAACATCTCCATCGCCAGGTGCGTGGGGTGGCCGCTGCCGCCGCTGCCGAAGTTGATCGTGCCCGGCCGCGCCTTGGCGGCCTGGACCAGTTCCTCGACGGTGTCGATCTTCAGCCCGTTGGCCACCACCAGCACCAGCGAGGCCTTGCCGATCAGGCCGACGGAGCGGAAGTCCTTGACGGGGTCGTAGGGCAGCTTGGGATAGAGGAAGGGGTTGACCACCGTGGCGGAGTCCGGCGCGATCAGCAGCGTGTAGCCGTCCGCGGGCGCCTTGGCGACGGTGTCGGCCGCGATCGCCAGCGACGCCCCCGGCTTGTTGTCGACGACGATCGGCTGGCCCAGGCCGCTGCCCATGTGCTGGGCGCTGACGCGCGCGAGCACGTCGCCCAGTGCGCCCGGCGGGCTGCCGACGACGAGGCGGACCGGCTTGGCCGGGTAGGTGTCCGCATGCGCGAGGGGGGCCAGCATGCCCAGGGCGGCCAGCCCTGCAGCGAGGCGAAGGGTCGCACGCCGGGCGCGCGAGGAAGCGGATGTCTCCTGGATGTTCACGGGGGATTGCCTTTCACGTATCGGGAGGAGTGGCCGCTCCCTGTCGGCGCTCTCAACCGGAGAGCAGTTCTTCTGCCAGGTGCGACCACAGCTTCATGAGGCGGGAGAAGCGGCGCGTCTCCCCGCTCATCAGCTTGCGGATGCTCATGCCGCGGGCGATGGAGAAGGTCAGCAGGACGATGTCCTCGGCGCGGTCCGGGTCGCAGCCCGCCTGGACGAAGGCGTCCAGCCACGCCTTCTCCACCGCCAGCCGGTAGGTGTGCGCGAGGGCCTTGACCTTCAGGCCGAGTTCCGACTCGCCGCCCACCATCATCAGGTCCAGCGAGATGTAGAAGTCCTCGCCGAGAAAGAACTCCGTGCTGTCCTTGACCACCGCCTTGAGCAGCTCGAGCGGCTGCGCCTTGCACTCGGCGATGCGCTTCAGCGAGCTGTCGGTGGTGCGTCGATAGATCGCCTCCAGGGCTTCGATCACCAGGTCGTCCTTGAACGGGAAGTGGTGCGTCTGCGCGCCGCGAGACACGCCCGCGAGGTCCGCCACCTCGGCGATGCGAAAACCCGCATAGCGCTTCTGCGCGAGCAGCACGATGGCGCCGTCGATGAGCTTCTGGCGCATCTGCTGGGTGCGCTCGGCCTGGGTGCGGCGTGCGGCCGGCGCTGCGGCGCGGGGTCGGGATGGTGCGATCAACGTTCGCTCTCCTTGGGAATGGTCTTCCCTGGAGCATGTCACACCGGAGAGTGCGAACGTCATGACCGGGCTCAGGCCGCGCCGCGGCTGCTGACGTGGAATTCCATCGCGCCCAGGCCGTCGCAGGCCACGCGCACCACGTCGCCGGGAAGCACCGGGCCCACGCCTTCCGGCGTGCCGGTGAGGATCACGTCGCCCGGATGCAGGGCATAGGCGCGCGAGGCGAAGGCGATCAGGTCGGGGATGTCGACCGTCATCGCGCCGGTGGAGGAATGCTGGCGCCGCTCGCCGTTGACCCACAGCGACATCGTCAGCGCGTGCGGGTCCGCGATCTCGTCGGCCGTCACGAAGGCTGGGCCCAGCACCGTGTAGCTGTCGGCGGACTTGCGGAAGCTGCGCTCCTCGGCGCCGCGCACGGTCATGTCCAGCCCGATGGTGTAGCCGGCGACGTGCGCCATCGCCTGCTCGCGCGGGATGTCGCGACCCGGCTTGCCGATCACCACCGCCAGCTCGACCTCGTGGTCGGTGCGGCGCTCGGGCATCACGATCTGCACGCCCTCGCTCTCGCCGCTGAGCGACGAGGTGGCCTTGAGGAACAGCCCGTACTTGTCGACGGGGCGCTCCACGCCTTCCAGCGCCTTGGCATGCACGCCATGGTCGATGCCGGGCTGCCCGGCATCCAGCTGCACGTGCAGCTTGTAGTTGGCCGGCGCGGCCATGATCTTGGAGGGGCGCACCAGCGGGCTGTGCAGGCGGACCTCGGCGCGCGGGTGGCTCGGCGCGCTTGCGCGCAGGTGTTCGACGGCCGCCCGGATCTCGTCCAGGTGCAGCAGCAGGGGGTCGCCTTGCGGGGCGAGCCAGTGCGTGGCGGACAGCACGTCGAGCGCGCCGCTCACGTCGAGGATGCGGTCGCCCTCGATGAGTCCGAGGCGGTCGTGGTTGAAGCGGCAAAGATGCATGGAGATTCCTTGGGATGGTCGTGGGTCAGGTGCGGATCGGCGGGGCCTGCCACAGCCAATCCAGGCATCGGTAGAAGTCGTCCGCCGACTTCTCCTCGAACTGCTGCGATCGCACCTCCGCCCGGGCGCCGTCGCAGTGATAGATGTCCCACAGGTCGCGCGACTCGAGCTGGACGCGCGCGGCGCGCAGGAAGCGGGCGCGCTCGAAGCGCTTGAAGGCCGCGGTGAAGTCGTGGCCGCAGGACTGCACCAGCTCCGCCAGGGTGACCGCGTCCTCCACCGCCATGCCGGCGCCCTGCGCCAGCGACTGCAGCGTGGCGTGCGCCGCGTCACCCATGAGCGTGAAGCAGCCGTCGGCCCAGCGGCGCACCGGCTCGCGGTCGGCGATGGACCAGCGGCGCTCGAGGTTGACCAACTGCACCACGTCGCGCGCCTCCGGCGCGGCGCGGCGGGTGAGCGCGGCGATGTGCTCCAGGTAGCGCTCGTTGTCGGTGACGTCGAGGTCCGGCGGCACGCGCACGACGACCACGATGTTCATCTCGCTGCGCCCGCGCAGCGGGTAGTAGATGACGTGGAAGCCCGGGCCCGTCCACATCGTCACGCCCCGGCGCTCGCGGATGCTGGCCGGCGCCTGCGCCATCGGCACGATGGTGCGGTGGGCCAGGTAGCCGGTGTCGCGCGGGCTGTCGCCGGGGTGCAGCTGCAGCCGCAGGCGCGAGCGCAGCCCGTCGGCGGCGATGACGGCGGCGCCCTCGATGAAGCGCCCGTCCGCCGTGGCGACGCCGCAGCCGCCGGCGGTGTGCTCGTAGCCCACCACCTGCGTCGACTGGTTCAGGTCGATGTTCGGGTAGGCCCGGCAGGCCTGCAGCAGCAGTTCGTGGAAGTCGACCCGATGGATCGCCACGTAGGGCGCACCCTGGTAGCGCGCGTGGAACTGCGGCGTGCGCAGCGGGATGTCCACCAGCTTCCTGCCGCTGTCCATCTCGTACAGAAGGATCTCTTCGGGCAGGTAGGCCGCCTGCCGCGCCGCCTCGCCCACGCCCAGGCGTTCCAGCATCGGCATGACGTTGGGGCCGATCTGCACGCCGTAGCCGATGGCGCCGATCTGGTCGGCCTGCTCCAGCAGCTGGACCGGCAGGCCCAGGCGTCCGAGCGCCAGCGCGGTGGCCACGCCGCCGATGCCGCCGCCGACGATGATGACCGGAGGCTTCTCGTGGGGAGTCGTCATGATGTGTTCGTCCGCTGGGGTTCAGGAAAGCTGCTGGCGCTGATAGAAGCGGCAGTAGCGCATGAGCTTCTCGTCGGTGAGCTCGACCACGACCGAGGCCTGGTCGGCCCGATGCCGCAGGCGCTCGCCCATGGGCGCGGCCATCACGTCGCCGAACTTCCAGTCGAAGCTCCGGTCGCCGATCTCGCTGCGCCCCTGGCCTTGCAGCACCACGTAGATGGAGCTGGCGTTGTGGCGGTAGGGCAGGCCCTGCCAGCCGGCCGCCATGCGATGCACCTTGATGTCGATGGTCGGCATGCCGGGTGCATCCAGCGTGAGCGTCGTCCCGAACAGGGGGCGGTCCGGGTCGGCGGCCGCGTCGCCTGCAGCGTCCAGCGCGTCCAGCCGGGCCAGCGTGTCCTTCCACGCGAAGCGCATCGCCGAGTCCTGGCACTCCACGATGTCGTGCTCCCAGCCGTCGGGGTGCTCCCTTGCCGACATGGGCTCGAGCATGTGGACCAGCGGGATGTCGAGGCAGTCGAACCAGAAGGCCTGGGCTTCGCCGTCGTGGCCGTGGCCGTGCCAGTGGCCGCCCGGCGTCAGCACGATGTCGCCGGTTTCCATCGGATGCTTCATTCCGTTCACCACGGAATAGGAGCCGCTCGATTCCAGGATCACGCGCAGCGCATGGGGCGCGTGCTTGTGCGATCGCGCCCGCTCGCCGGGCAGGATGGACTGGTAGGCACCCACCAGCGTGCGCGTGGTGGCGAACTGGTTGCCCGGCACCGGGTTGCGGAGGATGAAGTTGCGCCGCTCCGCCTGGTCGGTGCCGATGACGCGGCCCGCGGCCACCAGGGCAGGGCGCATGCGCTCGTATTGCCAGTGTGCCGGCTTCAGGGCCGAGTGCGGTGCGGCCCACATGAGGGGTGGCTCGTGATCGGTCCATCCGGGAACACAGTTCTCTTCGGCGATGGCGGCGATCAGGTTGTCGACTGAATCGACCTTGGCGCAGAAGGCAGGGGCCGCGTTGGTGGTGTCGTTCATGGGATCAGTCATTAATAAACAGACAGGATTGTCTGTATGTTTAATGTGGATCAAATCCGTATAAACCCTGTGGCGGTAAGTGCGCTACCCCGCAGTTCGAAGAACGAGAACCCGTGCTATCGGCCGCTCGGCGCGGATGCGTGGCCACAGCGCGACAAATACATTTCTTCTTGTTTGCAAATAAATGTTACATTCCGCCGGCTGAGCTGTCGGGGCTCGAGCCGGAGGCGGGCCGCGTCTGAGTCCGCCGGATCACGGAGACAAACAGATGAAG
>NZ_JBIQNC010000176.1:0-10286 GCF_044462705.1 Xenophilus sp. | reverse complement strand
CCGCCTCGATGTAGATGCTCTTCGTGTCGTCGGACACGGCGGTGGCGTCGCCGCCCATGATGCCGGCCAGCGACTCCACCTCGCGTTCGTCGGCGATCACGCCCACGGTGCCGTCCAGCGTCACGGTGCTGCCGTTGAGCAGCTTGAGCTGCTCGCCCGTGCGGCCCCAGCGCACCGCCAGGCCGCCGTGGATCCTGTCCAGATCGAAGATGTGCGAGGGCTGGCCGTACTCGAACATCACGTAGTTCGAGATGTCCACCAGCGCGGTGACGCTGCGCTGCCCGCAGCGCGCCAGGCGCTCGACCATCCAGGCCGGCGTGGCGGCGGCGGTGTTCACGCCGCGCACGATGCGACCCGAGAAGCGGCCGCACAGGTCGCTCGCCTCGACGCGCACCGGCAGCGTGTCGTCCAGTTGCGGCGGCACGGCCGGGATCTCGGGTGTGACCAGCGGCGCGCCGGTCAGGGCCGACAGCTCGCGCGCGATGCCGTACACCGACAGGCCGTGCGCCAGATTGGGCGTGAGCTTGATGGTCAGCACCACGTCGTCGAGCTGCAGCGCGGCGCGCACGTCCTCGCCCGGCAGCAGGGTGGCGGGCAGCTCCAGCAGGCCGCCGTGGTCCTCGCTCAGGCCCAGCTCGCGCGCCGAGCACAGCATGCCCTGGCTCTCGACGCCGCGCAGCTTGCCCAGCTTGATGCGGAAGGGCTTGCCGTCCTCGCCGGGCGGCAGCTCGGCGCCGACCAGCGCGCAGGGCACCTTGATGCCGGCGCGCGCGTTGGGCGCGCCGCACACGATGTGGAGCAGCGCTTCACCGCCGACGTCCACCTGGCACACGCGCAGGCGGTCGGCGTTGGGGTGCTGCACGGCTTCCTTGATCTCGCCCACCACCACCTGCGTGAAGGGCGGCGCGGCGGGGCGGCGCTCCTCCACCTCGAAGCCGCCCATGGTCAGCGTCTCGGCGAGGGCTTCTGAACTGAGGGGCGGGTTGCAGAACTCGCGCAGCCAGGACTCGGGGAATTGCATCTCTATGCGTCTCGTTCTGGATTTACTGGAACTGGCCGAGGAAGCGCAGGTCGCCCTCGAAGAACAGGCGCAGGTCGTTCACGCCGTAGCGCAGCATGGCGAGCCGGTCGATGCCGGAGCCGAAGGCGAAGCCGATGTGACGCTCCGGGTCCAGGCCCATGTTGCGCACCACCTGCGGATGCACCTGGCCGGAGCCGGACACTTCCAGCCAGCGGCCGGCCAGCGGGCCCTCCTCGAACATGATGTCGATCTCGGCGCTGGGCTCGGTGAAGGGGAAGTAGCTGGGGCGGAAGCGCAGCTTCAGCGCGCTGGTCTCGAAGAAGGCCTGGATGAAGTCCAGGTACATCACCTTCAGGTCCTTGAAGCTGACGTTCTCGCCGATCCACAGGCCCTCGACCTGGTGGAACATGGGCGAGTGGGTGGCGTCGCTGTCCACCCGGTAGGTGCGGCCGGGCGCGATGACGCGGATGTCCGGCATGTGCGCCTGGCCGGCGTACTTGCGGGCATGGGCCTGGGCGTAGCGCACCTGCATCGGCGAGGTGTGCGGGCGCAGGTTGAACCACTGGCCCTCGGCATCCTTCATATCGACGTAGAAGGTGTCCTGCATCGAGCGCGCCGGGTGGTTCGGCGGGTTGTTCAGCGCCGTGAAGCTGTACCAGTCGGTCTCGATCTCCGGGCCGTCGGCCACGTCGAAGCCCATGCTGGCGAAGATCGCCTCGATGCGCTCCTGCGCGCGCGCGATGGGGTGCAGCCCGCCGCCGGCGCGGCGCCGGCCGGGCAGCGTCACGTCGAGCGCCTCGGCCTGCAGTTGCGCGGCCAGCTCGGCGTCGGCCAGTTGCTGGCGCCGCTCGGCCAGGGCCGCCTCGATGGCCTGCTTGGCGGCGTTGATGGCGGCGCCGCGGGTCTTCTTCTCATCCACGCTGAGCTGGGCCATGCCCTTCATCAGCTCGGTCACCCGGCCGGACTTGCCGAGGAAGCGCGCCTTCGCGTCCTCGAGTTCGGCGGGGGCCTGGGTGGCAGCGAAGGCAGCGCGGGCCTGGTCGACCAGCAAGTCCAGCTCGTTCATGGGAGACAGGGGGAATGGGGAATGAAAAAGGGCCGGTGCTTTCTCAAGCGCCGGCCCTGGAACCGTGGGCGCATCCGGCCGCTCCCGGGGGAGCGGCCGTCGCGGTGCGGGATCAAGCAGCCAGCTTGGCCTTGACCTGCTCCACGATGCCGGCAAAAGCGGCCTTGTCGTGCACGGCGATGTCGGCGAGGACCTTGCGGTCGATCTCGATACCGGCCTTGCGGATGCCGTTGGCGAACTGGCTGTAGGTCAGGCCCAGTTCACGCGAGGCAGCGTTGATACGCGCGATCCACAGTTGGCGGAACACGCGCTTCTTGGTGCGGCGATCGCGGTAGGCATACTGGCCCGCCTTCATCACCGCCTGCTTGGCGACGCGGAAGACGTTGCCGCGGCGGCCGCGGAAGCCCTTGGCGAGGGCGAGAACCTTCTTGTGACGAGCGCGGGCGGTGACGCCACGTTTGACGCGAGGCATGTGTTACTCCTTGTCCGTCAGTTGATCAAATGCCCTGGCCGGGCAGCATGGCGGCCATCGAGACCATGTTGGTCTCATGCACCGCCACCGCACCGCGCAGGTGACGCTTGTTCTTGGTGGTCTTCTTGGTCAGGATGTGACGCTTGAAGGCTTGACCGCGCTTGACGGTGCCACCGGGACGGACGCGAAAACGCTTCTTCGCGCTGCTCTTGGTCTTCATTTTGGGCATGTGAATGCTCCTTCTTCGTTGTGCTCGCAAGGCGCCGCGAAACTGGCTCGCGGACTTGTCGGCCTTCGAGGCACTTCTTCATCCCGCAGCAGGCCGCCTTGCGGCACCCTGCTGCGAAATCCTCATCGGGCATCCCGCCACGGCGGGCAGCCCTGGCAGCCTTCTCAGGCCGCCGCCGGCTCGGTGGCCGACTTGCTCGTTCCCCCGCCCGCCTTCTTGCGGCCCGGCGCGATCATCATGATCATCTGCCGGCCCTCGAGCTTGGGGAACTGCTCCACCAGGATCGCATCGCCCAGCTCGTCGCGGATGCGCTGCAAGAGCGCCAGCCCCAACTCCTGGTGCGTGATCTCGCGCCCCCGGAAGCGCAGGGTGATCTTCACCTTGTCGCCGTCGTCCAGGAAGCGCCGGATGTTGCGCATCTTGATGTTGTAGTCACCGTCATCGGTGCCGGGGCGGAACTTCACCTCCTTGACTTCGATGACCTTCTGCTTCGCCTTGGCTTCGGCAGCCTTCTTCTGTTCGAGGAACTTGAACTTGCCGTATTCGATCAGGCGGCATACCGGCGGGTTGGCGGCCGCAACCACCTCCACCAGGTCCACGTCGTGTTCACCCGCGAGGCGCAGGGCCTCTTGCAGGGGGACCACACCCAATGCCTCGTTCTCCGGCCCGAAAAGACGCACCTCCGGGGCCATGATCTCCCGGTTCAGGCGGTGCTGGCGTTCCTCGCGCTGGCGGCGGTCGCGAAATGCAGTAGCGATGGTTCAATCCTTCATCAAGATGCTACAAAAAAAGTAGCGTTATCCGCAGCAACGGTGCGCCCTGGCTGTGACAAAAAACCCGGACGAAGGCCCGGGCCGGTTTCCTGTCAACGCTTCTGGGTGATGTCGTCGGCGATCCTCTGGGCGATCGCTTCCACCGACATGGTTCCGAGGTCCACGTTGCCTCGGGCGCGCACCGCGACGGCTCCTGCTTCCTTTTCCTTGTCGCCCACGACGAGGATGTACGGAAGCTTTTGCAACGCGTGCTTGCGGATTTTATACGTAATCTTCTCGTTGTGCAGGTCCAGCTCGACCCTAAGCCCTTGATTCCGCAGCGTTTTCGCCACGTCGCGAGCGTAGTCGGCCTGGGCGTCCGTGATGTTGAGCACCGCCACGTGCACCGGCGCCAGCCAGGCGGGCATGGCGCCGGCATGGTGCTCGATCAGCATGCCGATGAAGCGCTCCAGGCTGCCGACGATGGCGCGGTGCAGCATCACCGGGTGCGCGCGGCCGCTGGTTTCCGTCACGTACTCGGCGCCCAGGCGCTCGGCCATGTTGAAGTCCACCTGCATCGTGCCGCACTGCCACTGGCGGCCGATGGCGTCGCGCAGCGTGTACTCGATCTTCGGTCCGTAGAAGGCGCCGTCGCCGGGCGCGATGACGAAGTCCACACCGGAGCGGCGCAGCGCCTCCATCAGCGCGCCCTCGGCCTTGTCCCACAGTTCGTCGGAACCGATGCGGTGCTCGGGCCGCGTGGCGACCTTGTAGAGGATGTCCTCGAAGCCGAAGTCCTGGTAGACCTTGAGCAGTTGGCCCGTGTAGGCCACGCATTCGTCGAGGATCTGATCCTCCGTGCAGAAGACGTGGCCGTCGTCCTGCGTGAAGCCGCGCACACGCATGATGCCGTGCAGCCCGCCCGAGGGCTCGTTGCGGTGGCACTGGCCGAATTCGCCGTAGCGGATCGGCAGGTCGCGGTAGCTGCGCAGGTCGCTCTTGAAGATCGTGATGTGGCCGGGGCAGTTCATCGGCTTGAGCGCGTAATCGCGCTTTTCCGACTCCGTGACGAACATGTTGTCGCGGTAGTTCTGCCAGTGGCCCGTCTTCTCCCACAGGCTTTTGTCGAGGATCTGCGGCCCCTTGACCTCCTGGTAGCCGGTGTCGCGGTAGACCTGCCGCATGTACTGCTCCACCGCCTGCCAGATGGCCCAGCCCTTGGGGTGCCAGAACACCAGGCCCGGCGCGACCTCGTCGATGTGGAACAGGTCCAGCTCCTTGCCCAGCTTGCGGTGGTCGCGCTTCTCGGCCTCCTCGATGCGCTGGATGTAGGCGTCGAGCTGCTTCTTGTCGGCCCAGGCCGTGCCGTAGATGCGCTGGAGCTGCTCGTTCTTCGCGTCGCCGCGCCAGTAGGCGCCCGCCAGCTTCGTCAGCTTGAAGACCTTCAGGAAGCGCGTGTTGGGCACGTGCGGGCCGCGGCACATGTCCACGTATTCCTGGTGGTAGTACAGGCCCATCGCCTTCTCGTCGGGCATGTCTTCGACCAAGCGCAGCTTGTAGTCCTCGCCGCGCGACCTGAAGACCTCGATCACCTCGGCGCGCGGCGTCATCTTCTTGATCACGTCGTAGTCCTGCGCGATCAGTTCGCGCATGCGCTGCTCGATGGCCGCCATGTCCTCGGGCGTGAACGGGCGCTCGTAGGCGATGTCGTAGTAGAAGCCCTCCTCGATCACCGGGCCGATCACCATCTTGGCCGTCGGGTAGAGCTGCTTGACGGCGTGGCCCACCAGGTGGGCCGTGGAGTGGCGGATGATCTCCAGCCCTTCCTCGTCGCGGGGCGTGATGATCTGCAGCTTCGCGTCGTGCTCGATGCGGTCGCTGGCATCGACCAGCCGGCCGTCGACCTTGCCGGCCACCGTCATCTTGGCCAGGCCGGGGCCGATGGCCTGCGCCACCTCGGCCACCGTCACCGGGCCGGGGAATTCGCGGCGCGAGTTGTCGGGGAGCGTGATCTGGATCATGGGAAAGACTCTTTCGCGAAAAGGCAAGACAAACAAAAAGCGCGGCCGGGGCCGCGCTTTGCTTGGGGTTCTGGCGGCTGGACGCGTCCAGCCCACCTGCGCTACCGGCCCGTGGGGTGCTCGAAACCTTCGGTGGTAGTTCGCGGTGTCATAACCAGAATGCCTTTCTCGTCCTTGTTGGGAGGTGAAGGAAGCGGATTCTACCTGCGCAAAAAAGCCCGGCACATGGCCGGGCTCAAGGTGACAGCAGGCGATTCCCGAATCAGTGGAACTGTTCTTCCTCGGTCGAACCGGTCAGCGCCTTGACGCTGGACGAGCCGCCCTGGATCACGGTGGTCACGTCGTCGAAGTAGCCGGCGCCGACTTCCTGCTGGTGCGACACGAAAGTGTAGCCCTGCTCGCGCGCCGCGAATTCGGGTTCCTGGATCATTTCCACGTAGTGCTTCATGCCTTCACCGCGGGCGTAGGCGTGGGCGAACTTGAAGGTGTTGTACCAGTTGCTGTGGATGCCGGCCAGCGTGATGAACTGGTACTTGTAGCCCAGCGCGGACAGCTCGTCCTGGAACTTGGCGATGGTCGCGTCGTCCAGGTTCTTCTTCCAGTTGAACGAGGGCGAGCAGTTGTACGACAGCAGCTTGCCGGGCGATGCGGCATGCACGGCCTGGGCGAACTCGCGGGCGAAGCCCAGGTCGGGCGTGCCGGTCTCGCACCACACCAGGTCAGCGTACGGTGCATAGGCCACGCCGCGGCTGATCGCCTGCTCCAGGCCGTTCTTTACGCGGTAGAAGCCTTCCTGCGTGCGCTCGCCGGTCAGGAAGGGCTTGTCGTTGGCATCGTGGTCGCTGGTGATCAGGTTGGCCGCCTCGGCGTCGGTGCGGGCCAGCACGATGGTGGACACGCCCATCACGTCGGCGGCGAAGCGCGCGGCGATCAGCTTCTCGATGGCTTCCTGCGTGGGCACCAGCACCTTGCCGCCCATGTGGCCGCACTTCTTCACGGCCGCCAGTTGGTCCTCGAAGTGCACGCCCGCGGCACCCGCGGCGATCATGTTCTTCATCAGCTCGAAGGCGTTGAGCACGCCGCCGAAGCCGGCTTCGGCATCCGCCACGATCGGCAGGAAGTAGTCGATGAACTCCTTGTCGCCGGGGTTCACGCCGCGGCCCCACTGGATCTCGTCGGCACGCTTGAAGGTGTTGTTGATGCGGCGGACCATGGTCGGCACCGAGTCGTAGGCGTACAGCGACTGGTCGGGGTACATGGTCTCGGAGGTGTTGCCGTCGGCGGCCACCTGCCAGCCCGACAGGTACACGGCCTCCAGGCCCGCCTTGGCCTGCTGCATGGCCTGGCCGGCGGTGATGGCGCCGAAGGCGTTCACGTAGCCCTTCTTGGCGCCGCCGTTGATCTTCTCCCACAGCTTCTCGGCGCCGCGCCTGGCCAGCGTGTACTCGATCGGCACCGAGCCGCGCAGGCGCACCACGTCGGCAGCGCTGTAGCCGCGCTTGAGGCCCTTCCAGCGCGGGTTGCTCGCCCAATCCTTTTCGAGCGCGGCGATCTGCTGTTCGCGGCTGAGTTGTTCGGTGATGGTCTGGGGCATGGTCACTCCTGAAGTGGTGGTTCTGGAAACGGTTCCGGCCTGTGCGCCGTTGGAGTGACTTTATCGCAGCGTCAGACTCTTATGTCTTATAGAAGACGTGAATTTTCTCTTTTATCCACAACCACTTAAATTGCATATTTCTCAATGTAGAATTATTTTTCTTGCATTGAGAAATTTTGCGGCGACGCAGCACGATCATTTTCCGCGATGAGAAATGATTTTCTTCTTCATGGGAACGGTGTCGACGCAAGCTCGGAATGCCTGGAATCCACGCCTCCCGGGGCAGCCGCTCCAGGGGGCGCGGATGGCCTCAGAGGTCCTCGATCACCAGCCGGCGATAGCGTTGCGCGATGGAGGGCGCGGTGTCCTTCAGCACGGAGGCGAGACGATCACGATCCTCGTCACTGCGCGTGCGCACCAGCAGGCCGACATGGCCCTGCCGGGCGAGTTCGGTGAAGGCCCGCACCGTCGCCGCGTCGGTTCCCGCGGACGGCAGCGGGTCGTCGGCCTCGGCCACGGTGGGGCTGATCTGCTCGAGCACGGCACGGGCCGGCACGAAGTACACGGCGTCGCCCGTGAAGCCCGCATGGACCAGCGCATCGGCCGCAGCACGGGCCTGCGTCTCGTCGGGATACATGACCATCGAGTGGCCGGTGGGATAGAAGGCACCGCCGATGGGGGAAAGCATCTGTGGGGTGAGCGCGAAAGGTTGCATGGCATCGCTCCTCGGCCCGTCCGGCAGGCCGTGCCCCAGCCTATGAAGCCCGCAGGCGGCCTGCTGTAGGAGGAGCGCGGCAGCCTGCGCACGCCGATCGCCAAGCCGCGAACCTGCGGCAAAGCGTCGCCGCAGTGCTCCGCCGCCGCTCCGGAAAGAAGAAAACCCCGCCAGTGCGAACACTGACGGGGCTGTCTGGCGGAGACGGAGGGATTCGAACCCTCGATGAGGCTCTACACCCCATACTCCCTTAGCAGGGGAGCACCTTCGGCCACTCGGTCACGTCTCCAGAAGGTCGAGCCGGCAATTATGCCATGCCGGCATCCGTCTCAGGCGGCGGGTTGGTCCAGGTCGAAGGCCTTGTGCAGCGCACGAACGGCCAGTTCCATGTACTTCTCGTCGATCACGACGGAGGTCTTGATCTCGCTGGTGGAGATCATCTGGATGTTGATGCCCTCCTCGCTCAGCACGCGGAACATCTTGCTCGCCACGCCGACGTGGCTGCGCATGCCGATGCCGACGATGCTGACCTTGCAGATCTTGGTGTCACCCACGATCTCGCTGGCGCCCAGGCTCGGCAGCACCTTGGTCTTGAGCAGTTCGACGGTGCGCGCGTACTCGTTGCGGGTGACGGTGAAGCTGAAGTCGGTCTTCCCGTCCTTCGAGAGGTTCTGGATGATGACGTCCACCTCGATGTTGGCATCGGCCACTGCACCCAGGATGTGATACGCGATGCCCGGCTTGTCGGGCACGCCGAGCACCGAGATCTTGGCCTCGTCGCGGCTGAACGCGATGCCGGAGACAACGGCTTGTTCCATGGTTTCGTCTTCCTCGAAAGTGATCAGGGTGCCTGACTTGGCTTCCTCGTTGATGTCGATGTCCCAGGGCGTGAAGCTGGACAGCACGCGCAGCGGCACCTTGTACTTGCCGGCGAACTCCACCGAGCGGATCTGCAGCACCTTGGAGCCCAGGCTGGCCATCTCCAGCATCTCCTCGAAGCTGACCTTCGAGAGCCGGCGCGCATCGGGCTCGACGCGCGGGTCGGTGGTGTAGACGCCGTCCACGTCGGTGTAGATCAGGCATTCGTCGGCCTTCAGCGCGGCGGCGATGGCCACGGCCGAGGTGTCGCTGCCGCCGCGGCCCAGCGTGGTGATGTTGCCTTCGTCGTCCACGCCCTGGAAGCCGGTGATCACGACCACGCGGCCGTCGGCCAGGTCGGCGCGCACGCGGGCGTCGTCGATGCTCTCGATGCGGGCCTTGGTGTAGCTGGAATCGGTGCGCACGCCGACCTGCCAGCCGGTGTAGCTCACCGCCTCCATGCCCTCGGACTGCAGCGCGATGGCCAGCAGCGCCGACGAGGCCTGCTCGCCGGTGGCGGCGAGCATGTCCAGCTCGCGTCGGTAGTCATCATTCGGCTGGCTGGGGGCCAGTTCCTTGGCCAGGCCCAGGAGCCGGTTGGTCTCGCCGCTCATGGCGCTGGGGACGATCACCATCTGGTGACCGGCGCGCGCCCATTTGGCGACGCGCTTGGCGACGTTGCGGATGCGCTCGGTCGAGCCCATCGACGTGCCGCCGTACTTGTGAACGATCAATGCCATGGGGATGGAATGCGAAGAAGGGAACGTCCTTGCACGGCAGGCGCGGCGGGGGTGCCGCGCGGTGCGCCGACGTCAGCGCGATGCCTTCGGCAAGGGCGGGCAATTGTACCAACGCAGCACCTCGCCATCGCGCTGCACGGCGCCGCGGCCGGCCTTCAGGTGGATGCGGTGGCCGCGGGTGCGGCAGGCTTCGATCTGGTCCAGCAGTGCTTCCATCTGCACGGCGCTGGGCCGCGCCGCATCGCCCTGCCCGGCCAGCCAGTGGCGCAGCAGGTTGGCACGGCGCGCGCGCGGCAACTGCCGCAGCGCCGCGATGCGCGGCGGGTCGCCGGCGGCAGCCAGATCGCCGGCCGCGACCTCGGCCAGCAACTGCTGCGCCTGGGCCGCGTGCGCCGCGCTGCGCGCGAAGGTGGCATGGACGGGCCCGAAGGCGCGCTCCAGCGCGGGCAGCACCTCGGCGCGGATGCGGTTGCGGGTGTATCGCGCGTCGCCGTTGCTGGGGTCCTCGATCCAGGGCAGTTGCTGCGCGCGCAGCCAGTCCCGGATCTGCGCGGCCGTCACCGCCAGCAGCGGCCGGTGGAAGACCACGCCGCCGCGCACCATGCGCGCCGGCATCGCCGCCAGGCCCGGCAAGCCGGCCCCGCGCGACAGCGCCAGCAGCAGTGTCTCCACCTGGTCGTCCGCATGGTGCGCGAGGGCCACGCAGCGCACCGGCGCCGGCAGGGACGGCTCGGGCCGCAGCGCGCCGAAGACCGCGTAGCGGGCCTGCCGCGCGGCGTCCTCGGGGCTGTCTCCCGGCGCCGCGCGCGCATCCACGC
>NZ_JBIQNC010000175.1:6561-10346 GCF_044462705.1 Xenophilus sp. | reverse complement strand
CCAGCTCGCAGGCGAGTTCCACGAGCGTCTGCGTCACGATGACCGCCGGAACGACCGGCATCGCGCCGGGCACCGCCAGGCCCAGCGGCAGCACGACCAGCGAGTTGCGCGTCGCCATGCTGAAGGCGGCCGCGCGGGACTGTCCGGCGGAAAGACGCGCCGCCCGGCCGAGCGCCCACCCCAGGAGCGGCGCGGCGATGCCGAAGGCCACGTAGATCGGTGCCACGGCCCACACGGCCTGGGTCGCCTGCCCCAGTTGCGGCACGACGGAAGCGACCACGACGAACAGGACCGCGGCGGTGGCGGGCACGGGAAGCAGCCCCAGACGCCCGGCCACGCGCCTGCCCGCGGCGTGCCGCCCGGCCCAGGCCTGGCACAGGCCCGCCAGCACCAGCGGCACGACGATCAGCCACGCGAAGGCATGCAGGAACGGTCCGGCGTGGACCAGGCCCGTAGCCTGCCCGCCCAGGAACAGGCCGAGGTAGAGGGGCAGCGCCAGCATCTGGCAGGCCAGCAGCACCGGCGTCGCGGCGAGCAGCGATCGGGCGTCCGCCCGCCCCAGGTGCGCGAAGGTGACCACGTAGTCGATGCACGGGGTCAAAAGGACCAGCAGCACGCCCACGCGCACCAGCGGGTCGGGCGGCAGCCAGGGCAGCAGCACGGCCACGAAGACCGGCACCACCAGGAAGTTGCCGGCGAGCAGGACGAGCACGAACCGGATGCCGGTCAGCGCCTGCCGCAACTCGGTCAGCGGCACCTGCAGGAAGGTCGCGAACAGCATGAGCGCCAGCAGGGGCTCGATCGCGGCCGACAGGGCGGCGGCCGAGGGCCACAGCCAGCCCAGGACGGCCGCCGCCGCCACGGCGGCGAAGTAGATCCGCACCTGGCGCGCCTCCAGCGCGGCGCGCACGTCGGCCGCAGGGCCTGCGCTCACAGCTTGAAGGCCACCACCTCCTGCCGCTGCTCGCCCAGCCCCTCGATGCCCAGCGCCATCACGTCGCCCTTCTTCAGGAACACGGGCGGCTTCATGCCCATGCCCACGCCGGGCGGCGTGCCGGTGGTGATGATGTCGCCGGGCTCCAGCGTGTTGAGCTGGCTCACGTAGCTCACCAGGCGGGCGACGTTGAAGATCATGGTCTTCGTGTTGCCGGTCTGCATGCGCTGGCCGTTCAGGTCCAGCCACATCGCGAGCTTCTGCGGGTTGGGCACCTCGTCGCGCGTGACCAGCCAGGGGCCGACCGGGCCGAAGGTGTCGAAGCCCTTGCCCTTGTCCCAGGTCAGGCCGTGCTCGAGCTGCCATTCGCGCTCGCTCACGTCGTTGACCACGCAGTAGCCGGCGACATGCCTGAGCGCGTCCTTCTGCGTCACGCAGCGCGCGCGCGTGCCGATGACCACGCCCAGCTCCACCTCCCAGTCGCCCTTGGCCGAACCCTTGGGCAGCATCACAGGATCGTTGGGGCCCTGCAGGCAGCTCACCGCCTTGGTGAAGACCACCGGCTCGGCCGGGATCGGCATGCCCGACTCGGCGGCGTGGTCCGCGTAGTTCAGGCCGATGGCGATGAACTTGCGCGTGCCGGCCACCGGGCAGCCGTAGCGCGGCTTGCCCTTGACCAGCGGCAGCTTCGCCTCCTTGACCTTGGCGATCTTCGCCAGCGCGGCGTCGCCGAGCTGCGCGGGGCCGATGTCGGGCACCACCGCGCTCAGGTCGCGCAGCAGGCCCTGGCTGTCGATGAGGCCGGGCTTTTCCTTGCCGGGCTTGCCGTAGCGCACGAGCTTCATGGGAGGTCTTTCCTTTCTTGTTGCGAATCGAATCAGTAGGTGGAGCGGCCGCCGGAGAGGTCGAACACGGCGCCGGTGGAGAACGAACACTCGTCGGTGCAAAGCCAACCCACCAGCGCGGCGACTTCCTCGACGGTACCAAAGCGGCCCATCGGAATCTTCGACAGCATGAAGCCGATGTGCCCGGGCGTCATCTGGTCGAAGATGGCCGTCTTCACCGCGGCCGGCGCCACGCAGTTGACGCGGATGCCGGTGGCCGCCAGTTCCTTGCCGAGCGACTTGGTCAGCGCGATCACCGCCGCCTTGCTCGCACTGTAGGCGCTGGCGTTGGGATTGCCTTCCTTGCCCGCCACCGAGGCGATGTTGACGATGCGCCCGTCGCCGCGCTCGCGCATGTGCGGCACCACCTCGCGGCAGCACAGGAACAGCCCGGTGACGTTGACCTCCATCACCTCGCGCCAGGCGTCCGCCGGGTAGTCCCACACAGTGGCGTTGGGGCCGGTGATGCCGGCGCTGTTGACCAGCGCGTCGATGCGGCCGGCGCGCGCCAGCGTGGACTGCACGGCCTCGGCGACGGCGGCCTGCCGCGTCACGTCCACGCCGAGGGCAGCGGCCTGCGGACCCAGGTCACGCGCAGCCTGCGCGGCGGCGGTCTCGTCGCGGTCCCACAGCGTGACACTGCCGCCCGATGCGATCAGCCGCTGCGCGATGCCGTAGCCCAGCCCCGAGGCGCCGCCGGTCACCACCGCGTGGCGGCCGCGGAAGTCGAGCTGGTTCATATGGTGATGCCGCCGTCGACGCTGAAGGCCTGGCCGGTGGCGAAGACCGACTCGTCGCTGGCGAGGAAGACGACCACCGGCGCGATCTCCTCGGCCTGCGCCAGCCGGCCCATGGGCTGGCGGGCGACGAAGGCGCGGCGCGCGGCCTCCGGGTCGGCGTTGGCGGCGATGCGCTCGCCCAGCGAGGGCGTGTCGACCGTGCCGGGGCACACCGCGTTGCACCGGATGCCCTGCGCCACATAGTCGGCCGCCACGCTCTTGGTCAGGCCCAGCACCGCGGCCTTGGTGGTGCCGTAGACGAAGCGGTTGGGCAGCCCCTTGATGCTGGAGCACACGCTGGCCATGTTGATGATGCTGCCGCGCCCGGCCTTCAGCATGGCCGGCAGCGCCGCCTGGATGGCCCACATCTGCGCGCGCACGTTCAGCCGGAAGGCGAAGTCCAGCTCGTCGTCGGTGGCCTGCAGGGCGGTGCCGTTGTGCACCACGCCGGCGCAGTTGAACAGCACGTCCAGTGCCGGCAGCCCGCCGATCAGCGCGTCGATGGCCGCCTTGTCCAGCACGTCCAGCCGCGCCGTGCGCACGTTGGCCACGCCGGCGTAGGCCTGCAGCAGCGACTCGTTCACGTCGGTCGCCCAGACCTGCGCGCCTTCGGCCGCCATGGCCAGCGCGCTCGCGCGGCCGATGCCCTGCCCGGCGGCCGTGACCAGCGCCGTCTTGCCCTCGAGTCTCATCCTCTTCGTCTCCTTGCTTGGCGGCGCCCGCCGTTCGGGTTAGGCCGGATTCCGCAACCGGTTTCAGAGGCCGTATTCTGGAATTGGCCTGACCACTTGTCCACTTCAGGACAACCCTGCCTCCCTTTCCCCACGTGCCCATCCAGTCCGTCGAACCCCAGCGCCTGTACCGCCAGATCGCGGAGCAGTTGCGCGCGCTGATCGCCCAAGGCGAGTTCGCCGCGGGCACGCGCCTGCCCGCCGAACGCGACCTGGCGCGCCAGCTCGGCGTGAGCCGGCCCTCGGTGCGCGAGGCGCTGATCGCGCTGGAGGTGGAAGGCTGGGTCGAGGTGCGCACCGGCTCGGGCGTGTACGTGCTGGAGCGGACGCGCCGCACCAGCCAGCCGGCGGCGGCCGCCAACGAGTGGGGGCCGCTGGAGCTGATCCGCGCACGCCGCGTGGTGGAGGGCGAGACCGCCGCCATCGCCGCGCAGCAGCGCAAGCGCGCGCACGTCGA
>NZ_JBIQNC010000175.1:0-6461 GCF_044462705.1 Xenophilus sp. | reverse complement strand
CGCGATGCACGAGCACATGGACAAGTCCCACCAGAGATTCAGCGCGAGCTGGCGCCGCGCCAAGGCTTCCTGAGCGCCAGCACCACCACCCCAAGAAGGAGACAAGAGCATGCCATCCCGACGAATCGCCATCCAGACCCTCGCGGCCTGCGCCGTGATCGCAGCCGCGGCCGCCGGCCCCGCCGCGGCGCAGGCGCAGACCAAGCTCAAGTGGGCGCACGTGTACGAGACCTCCGAGCCCTTCCACAAGTATTCGGTTTGGGCTGGCGAGGAGATCAAGAAGCGCACCAACGGCAAGTACGAGATCACGGTGTTCCCCGCCTCCACGCTGGGCAAGGAGGCCGACATCAACCAGGGCCTGACGCTGGGCACGGTGGACATCGTGCTCACCGGCGCCAGCTTCGCAGGCCGCAGCTACACGCCGCTGGCCATCACCTACTTCCCCTTCATCTTCCGCGACGCCGAGCACCAGCTGAAGTTCGCCACCAGCGACGTGTTCAAGGAACTGGCCAAGGGCTACGACGAGAAGACGGGCAACCACATCACGGCGCTGAACTACTACGGCGCGCGCCACGTCACCAGCAGCGCCAACCGGCCGGTGGCCAAGCCGGAGGACATGAAGGGCCTGAAGATCCGCGTGCCCGACGCGCCGGCCTACCTGGCCTTCCCGCGCGCGCTCGGCGCCAACGCCACGCCGATCGCCTTCGCCGAGGTGTACCTGGCGCTGCAGAACGGCACGGTGGACGCGCAGGAGAACCCGCTGCCCACCATCGAGGCCAAGAAGTTCTACGAGGTGCAGAAGAACATCTCGCTGACGGGCCACATCGTCGATTCGCTGCTGACCATCGTCTCGGGCAACCTGTGGAGCCGCCTGTCGGCCGACGAGAAGAAGATCTTCACCGAGGTGATGCAGGAAGCCGCCGAGAAGACCGGCCGCGAGATCATCGCGTCGGAGGCACGCCTGGTCGAGGAGTTCAAGAAGCGCGGCAACAACGTGATCACGGTGGACAAGAACGCCTTCCGCGAAGCGGTGCTGAAGAACACCAAGCCGACCGACCACGGCTACCGCCAGCAGGACTACGACCGCATCATCGCGATCAAGTAGTTCACCCCCGTTTGGCGGGCCTCACTGCGTGTGGCCCGCCAATCCCCCTCAAGGGGGCACGCCCTACGGCCTGGCTAAGCCAGTTCCGTGGGCGTCCCCGAACAGGCATCGCTGCGCTCGCCCACGCGAGGCGCGCAGCGTGATGGAGACAGGATGAGCGAACCACAGAAGATCATCGACGACGAAGGGCACTTCCACGCCGAGGACGAGGCGGTGGACCTCTCGGGGACCATCGCCGAGGGCTGGGCGGCGCTGGCGCTGTTCTGGCTGCTGGGCGCCACGGTGCTCTACCAGTTCGTCACGCGCTACGTGTTCAACGACTCGGCCGCCTGGACGGAGGAGGTCGCGCGCTACTTCCTGATCGGCGTGGTGTTCATCGGCACGGCCATCGGCGTGCGCAAGAACAACCAGATCCAGGTGGACTTCTTCTACCGCCACATGCCGGCCGCGATGGGGCGCTGGCTGTCGCGCGCGGTGGACGTGCTGCGCACCGCCTTCTTCGTCGCCGCGGCGGTGATGACGCTGCAGATGATGCTCAAGATCGGCAGCAACACGCGCATGACGATCGTCGACGCGCCGATGAACATCGTCTACGGCGTGTGCCTGGCGGGCTTCGCGGCCATGGCCTGGCGCTCGCTGCAGGTCGCGTGCATCCACTGGCGGCGCGGCTACAGCGTGCTGGAGCGCCCGGAGTCCACCATCGACGATCGTTGAGAAGGCGTGAACGAATCCGCCATGCCCGCTCGTTCTGCCAAAACACGCCCACTCGGCGTTGCAAATGCTCGCCATAGCCCGAGCTATGGCTGCGCTTTGCGCCTTGATTGGGCGCGTTTTCGCAGCCCGCTCGGCCACGTCGAATTCATTCACGCCTTCTGAGCCGCCACCCATGCTGAAAGTCATCTTCCTCGTCTTCATGGCCGGCGGCATCCCGGTGGCCATCGCCATGGCCGGCGCCTCGCTGGTCTACATCCTCGGCACCGGCAACCTGCCGCCCTTCGTGGTGGTGCACCGGATGATCAGCGGCATCGACAGCTTCCCGCTGCTGGCGGTGCCCTTCTTCATCCTGGCCGGCAACCTGATGAACAACGCCGGCATCACCACGCGCATCTACAACTTCGCGCTGGCGCTGGTGGGCTGGCTCAAGGGCGGCCTGGGGCACGTGAACATCGTCGGCTCGGTGGTCTTCGCCGGCATGAGCGGCACGGCCATCGCCGACGCGGCCGGGCTGGGCACCATCG
Organism: Xenophilus sp.; assembly: GCF_044462705.1. Taxonomy (NCBI): domain Bacteria; kingdom Pseudomonadati; phylum Pseudomonadota; class Betaproteobacteria; order Burkholderiales; family Comamonadaceae; genus Xenophilus; species Xenophilus sp. The sequence goes on along the minus strand of NZ_JBIQNC010000175.1, from coordinate 4,118 downwards.
AGATCAAGGCGATGAAGGAGCACGGCTACAGCACCGAGTTCGCGGTCGGCGTGACGGCCGCCTCGGCCACGCTGGGGCCGATCATCCCGCCCAGCCTGCCCTTCGTGATCTACGGGATGATGGGCAACGTCTCCATCGGCGCGCTGTTTCTGGCCGGGCTGATGCCGGGCCTGCTGATGACGGTGCTGATGATGCTCACCGTGGCCTACTACGCGCACAAGAACGGCTGGGGCCGCGACATGAAGTTCTCGGGCCCGCGCCTGGTCAAGGCGCTGTCGGAGCTGGCGGTGGTGGTCGGCTGGCCGCTGCTGCTGTGGCTGGTGGTGGCCAAGCTGGATCTGCCGGCACAGCCGGCGGTGCTGGTGGGGCTGGCCTCGCTGTTCGTGCTCGACCGCATCTTCCGCTTCGAGGCGCTGCTGCCCATCATGACGCCGGTGCTGCTGATCGGCGGCATGAGCACGGGCCTGTTCACGCCCACCGAGGGCGCCATCGCCGCCTGCGTGTGGGCCATGATCCTCGGCTTCGCCTGGTACCGCACGCTGTCCTGGAAGATGTTCGTCAAGGTGTGCCTGGACACCATCGAGACCACCGCCACGGTGCTGTTCATCGTGGCGGCCGCGTCCATCTTCGGCTGGATGCTCACCGCCACCGGCATCACCACCGGCATCGCCGAATGGGTGCTCGGCTTCACCAGGGAAGCCTGGGTCTTCCTGCTGCTGGCCAACCTGCTGATGCTGTTCGTCGGCTGCTTCCTGGAGCCGACGGCGGCCATCACCATCCTGGTGCCGATCCTGCTGCCGATCGCGCTGCAACTGGGCATCGACCCGGTGCACTTCGGCCTGGTGATGGTGCTGAACCTGATGATCGGCCTGCTGCACCCGCCGATGGGACTGGTGCTGTTCGTGCTGGCGCGGGTGGCGGGGCTCTCGTTCGAGCGCACCACCATGGCCATCCTGCCGTGGCTGATACCGCTGCTGCTGAGCCTGGTCGTCATCACCTACATGCCCAAGCTGTTTCTCTGGCTTCCGAAAATGTTCTTCTAGCCGCGCCAGCGGCAGGAGTCCCCCACGATGAACCCCTTCATTCGCCTGCACCCGGCCGACGACGTGCTGATCGCGCGCAGCCAGCTCGTCGGCGGCACCACGGTCGAGGGCGTGGCCGTGCGCGGCCTGATCCCGGCCGGCCACAAGGTGGCGGTGCGCGCCATCGAGCCGGGCGCGCCGGTGCGCCGCTACAACCAGATCATCGGCTTCGCCAGCCGGCCGATCGCGCCCGGCGAGCACGTGCACACGCACAACCTCGACATGGGGCCGGACAAGGGCGGGTTCGAGCGCGACTACGCCTTCGGCGTCGACGTGAAGCCGCCGCCGGCACGGCGCGAGGCGACGTTCATGGGCATCCGCCGCGCCGACGGCCGCGTGGCCACGCGCAACTACATCGGCGTGCTGACCAGCGTGAACTGCTCGGCCACGGCGGCGCGCGCCATCGCCGACCACTTCTCGCGCCGCACCAACCCGGCCGCGCTGGCGCCCTACCCCCACGTGGACGGCGTGGTCGCGCTCACGCACGGCACCGGCTGCGGCATGGACACGCAGGGCCTGGGCATGCAGATCCTGGAGCGCACGCTGACGGGCTACGCCACGCACGCCAACTTCGCCGGCGTGCTGGTGGTGGGCCTGGGCTGCGAGGCCAACCAGATCAACGCCTGGCTCGCCACCGGCCGCCTGAGCGAAGGCGAGAACCTGCGCACCTTCAGCATCCAGGACACCGGCGGCACGCACAAGACCGTGCAGAAGGGCATCGCGCTGATCGAGGAGATGCTGCCGCGCGCCAACGCGGCGAAGCGCGAGCCCTGCAGCGCGGCGCACATCACCATCGGGCTGCAGTGCGGCGGCTCGGACGGCTACTCCGGCATCAGCGCCAACCCGGCGCTGGGCGCGGCGGTGGACCTGCTGGTGGCGCACGGCGGCACGGCCATCCTGTCGGAGACACCCGAGATCTACGGCGCCGAGCACCTGCTCACGCGCCGCGCCGTCCGGCGCGAGGTCGGCGAGAAGCTGGTCGAGCGCATCCGCTGGTGGGAGCACTACACCGCCGTCAACGAGGGCGAGATGAACAACAACCCCTCGCCCGGCAACAAGGCCGGGGGCCTGACCACCATCCTGGAGAAGTCGCTGGGTGCCGTCGCCAAGGGCGGCACCAGCAACCTGGAGGCGGTGTACGAATACGCCGAGCCCGTCGCGGCGCACGGCTTCGTCTACATGGACACGCCCGGCTACGACCCGGTGAGCGCCACCGGGCAGGTGGCCGGCGGCGCCAACCTGATCTGCTTCACCACCGGCCGCGGCTCGGCCTACGGCTGCGCGCCCTCGCCCTCGCTCAAGCTGGCCACCAACAGCGCGCTGTGGCAGCGGCAGGAGGAGGACATGGACATCAACTGCGGCGAGATCATCGACGGCACCGCCACCATCGAACAGATGGGGCAGCGCATCTTCGAGCTGGTGCTGGCCACCGCGTCGGGGCAGCACAGCAAGAGCGAGCTGCACGGCTACGGGCAGAGCGAGTTCGTGCCGTGGCAAGTCGGAGCCGTGATGTGAGCAAGACGATCCTTCCCGAACCACTCACGGCCCTGGTCGCCCGGATCATCGCCGCGGCCGGCAGCGCCGAGGCCGAGGCGCGGAAGGTGGCGGCCAACCTCGTGCTGGCCAACCTCTCGGGCCACGACTCGCATGGCGTGGGCATGGTGCCGCGCTACGTGGACGCGGTGCAGGAAGGCGGTCTCAGGCCCAACACCGGCGCGAAGGCCACGATGGACATCGGCACCCTGCTCGCGCTGGACGGCCAGCGCGGCTACGGCCAGATCGTCGGCGAACAGGCCATGCAGATGGGCATCGAGCGCACACTGCAGCACGGCAGTTGCATCCTGACCGTCGGCAACAGCCACCACCTGGGGCGCATCGGCCATTTCGCCGAGATGGCGGTGGCGGCCGGGCTGGTGTCGCTGCATTTCGTGAACGTGCTGTCGCGGCCCGTGGTCGCGCCCTTCGGCGGCGGCGACGGGCGCTTCGGCACCAACCCCTGCTGCATCGGCGTGCCGCTGAAGAGGCAGGAGCGCTCCGCCGCCGGGCCGCCCCAAGGCGGAGCAGCCCCCCCGGGGGGCAGCGACCCACACGCAGTGGGGGAGCGTGGGGGCGAACATTTCGTGCTGGACTTTGCGACCAGCCGCGTCGCCCAGGGCAAGATGCGCGTGGCCCACAACAAGGGCGAGCGGGTGCCCGAGGGCTACCTGATCGACGAACGCGGCGCGCCGACCACCGACCCCGGCGTGGTCGTCGTGCCGCAGGCGGGCGGCCTCTTCGGCGCACTCACGACCTTCGGCGAGCACAAGGGCTACGGCATGGCCGTCGCCTGCGAACTGCTCGGCGGCGCCTTGTCGGGCGGCGGCACCTGGCACCGCGCGGCCGACACGGCCAGGACCGTGCTCAACGGCATGCTGACGGTGCTGATCGACCCGGCCCGGCTGGGCACGCAGCAGGCCTTCGAGCAGGAAGCCGCGGCCTTCGTCGACTGGCTGCGGCAGTGCCCGCCGGGCGCCGGCTTCGAAGGGGTGCAGATCGCCGGCGAGCCCGAGCGCCGCGCCCGCGTCGCGCGCGGGCGCGACGGCATCGCCATCGACGACGCGACCTGGGCCGAGCTGCGCGCCGCCGGCGCCAAGGTGGGCGCGGCCCTGCCGGACTGATCGCGCTCCCTGCGCCGGGCGCACGCGCCCGGTCGCATCGCTATGGTGGCCTTCGGTAAAACCAATCGGCCCGCCCTTGCCCTCGCCAGGTTTCCCCAACAGAATGGCCACGCTCGATAGTCAACGTCTATTCAAAGGAGCCTCGCGATGAGCAACACATCCGACAGCGGCAAGAAGTGCCCCGTCACCCACCTCACCACCCAGTTCGGCGCCCCGGTGCCCGACAACCAGAACAGCCTCACCGCCGGGCCGCGCGGCCCGCTGCTGTCGCAGGACGTGTGGCTCAACGAGAAGCTGGCCAACTTCGTGCGCGAAGTGATCCCCGAGCGGCGCATGCACGCCAAGGGCTCGGGCGCCTTCGGCACCTTCACCGTCACCC
>NZ_JBIQNC010000174.1:1902-10400 GCF_044462705.1 Xenophilus sp. | reverse complement strand
CGCTGGCAGCAGCGAATCGTTTGATAATGAGAACGGTTTTTGTTCATATTCAATTTTTCTTTTCCGACCGATGCACGCTGCCGGCCTGACGACTTTCCGACGCCTCCCCATCACTTTGGCCGCCGCCGCCCTGGCGGCTGCCGCGGCACCGGCCGCCGCCCAGACCGCCGAGCCGCCCCAGACGCCGGAGAACACCCTGCCGGTGATCCGCGTCGATGCGCAGGCCGAGCGCGAGACCGCCACCTCGCCGGTGATCGGCTACCGCGCCCGCAACGCCGCCACCGCCACCAAGACCGACACGCCGCTGGCCGAGACGCCGCAGTCGGTCACGGTGGTGACGCGCGACCAGATCGTCGACCAGGGCGCGACCAACCTGCAGGACGCGCTGACCTACGCCGCCGGCGTGCGCTCCGACGGCTACGGCCTGGACTCGCGCGCCGACAGCTTCATGGTGCGCGGCAGCGAGCCGTCGCTCTACCTGGACGGGCTGCAGATGTACTCGTCCGGCTGGTACACCGCGACCGCGCGCCCCGACCCCTACACGCTGGAGCGCCTCGAAGTGCTGCGCGGCCCGGCCGGCATGCTGTTCGGCGCCGGCACCGCGGCGGGCGTGGTCAACATGGTCAGCAAGCGGCCGCAGCAGGTGGCCTCGCGCGAGGTGGGCGTGCAGTTCGGCTCCTGGGGCCGCAAGCAGATCCAGGCCGACCTGACCGGCCCGCTGACGGCCGACGGCACCTGGTCGTACCGCCTGGTGGCGCTGCACCGCAAGGCCGACACGCAGGTGGACCACGTGCCGGACGACCGCTCGCTGATCATGCCCTCGCTCACCTGGCAGCCCAGCGCGGCGACCTCGCTGACGCTGCAGGGCCTGTGGCAGAAGGACAGGACGGGCAGCACCTCGCAGTTCTTCCCGTGGCAGGGCACGATCCTGCCGAACGTCAACGGGCCGCTGCCGACCAGCCGCTTCATCGGCGAGCCGGGCGACGGCTACGACACCGAGCGCAAGACCTTCGGCTGGCTGTTCGAGCACCGCTTCAACGACCAGTGGACCTTCCGCCAGAACGCGCGCTTCGCGCGCACCTTCAACGACTCGCACTACCACTACGGTGACTTCTTCTCGCTGCCCGGCGGCTGGGGCCTGGACCCCGTCGGCCAGCGGCTGCTGGGCCGCGTGAACGACAAGTCGCTCACGTGGACGCGCATGGCCGGCATCGACAACCACGTCGAGGGCCACTTCGATACCGGCCCGGTGCGCCACACGATGCTGATCGGCGCCGAGTACTCGCGCCAGCGCCAGGACAAGCGCGAGGGCTCCGCCTACAGCGCCATCGACGCCTACTTCCCGGTCTATGGCCTCGGTTACGTGCCGGTGACGGAACTGGCCGACCAGCCCCGCACCACCCAGCGCAACGCCGGCATCTACGTGCAGGACCAGATGAAGTGGGGCAACTGGATCTTCGTGGCCGGCCTGCGCCATGACCGCAGCACCGCTGGCACGGCGGGCAGCGCGTCGGAGACGACCAAGGCCACGACGCGCCGCCTGGGCGCGATGTACGTGCTGCCCTCGGGCTGGTCGCCCTACCTGAGCTACACCGAATCCTTCACGCCGCTGGCCGGCACCGACGCCAACGGGCGCCTGTTCAAGCCGCTGCGCGGCGAGCAGGTGGAGGCGGGCGTGAAGTACCAGCCGGCCGGCTCGGACACCAGCTTCACCGCCTCGGTCTACTCGCTCAAGGAGAAGAACCGCATCGTCTCCGACGACGCCAACCCCAACTACGGCCGCCAGCTCGACGCGACGAAGAACAAGGGCCTGGAGCTCGAGCTCAAGACCACGCTGGCGCGCGACGTCGACCTGATCGCCAACTACAACTACATCGACGCCGATCCCAAGCTCGGCGGCATGCCGCGCAACCAGGCCGCGGTGTGGGGCAAGTACCGCTTCGCCATCGCCGGCGTGCCGGGCTTCTCGGCCGGCGCCGGGGTGCGCTACATGAGCGCGTTCCGCGACGGCATCGGCGCCGAGGCGGGCCCGCGCGTGCCTTCGGTGGCCCTGCTCGACCTGATGTTCGCCTACGAGTCGGAGCAGTGGCGCCTGGCCCTGAACGTCAACAACGCCACCGACAAGGTGTACTTCAGCACCTGCCTGGCCCGCGGCGACTGCTGGTGGGGCGCGCGCCGCAACGTCGTCGCCACCGCGACCTACAAGTTCTGACGGCGATCGCCAGGGAGAATCCGGCCATGTCCATGACCACCCGCACCATCAAGACCTGGGCCTGGGTGCACAAGTGGAGCAGCATCGTGTGCACGGTGTTCATGCTGCTGCTGTGCATCACGGGCCTGCCGCTGATCTTCCACCACGAGATCGGGCACCTGCTCGGCACCGAGGTGGAGGCGCCGAAGATGGCCGAGGGCACGCCGCACACCAGCCTGGACAAGGTGCTGGAAGTGGCGCGCGCCAAGTACCCCGACCGGGTGGTGCAGTTCGCCTCCAAGGACGAGGACGACGACAACCTGTGGTTCGTCACCCTCACGCCCACGCCGGCGCCCACCGACGACTTCCGCTCCGTCGCCGTCGACGCCCGCACCGCCGAGGCGCTGCCCACGCCGCGCTTCGACGAGGGCTTCATGTGGATCATGTTCAAGCTGCACGTGGACCTGTTCGCCGGCCTGGCGGGCAAGCTCTTCCTGGGGCTGATGGGCCTCTTGCTGCTGGTGGCCATCGTCAGCGGCGTGGTGCTGTACTCGCCCTTCATGCGCAAGCTCGACTTCGGCACCGTGCGCCGCGACAAGCGCACGCGCCTGAAGTGGCTGGACCTGCACAACCTGCTGGGCATCGTCACGCTGGTGTGGCTGTTCGTCGTCGGCGCCACCGGCATGATCAACACCTGGGCCGACCTGATGATCAAGTACTGGCAGTACGACCAGCTCAGCACGCTGCTGGCGCCGTACAAGGACCAGCCCACGGTGCCGGTGGCCGAGCGCGCCTCGGTGCAGCGCTCGATGGAGGTGGCCGCGGCCCAGGCGCCCGGCACCAAGCTGGCCTTCATCGCCTTCCCCGGCACGGCCTTCTCCAGCCCGCACCACCACACCTTCTTCCTCAAGGGCAACGAGCCATTCACCTCGCGCCTGCTGCAGCCGGTGCTGGTGGACGCGAAGACGGCCGAGGTGACGGCCGCGCCGAAGCTGCCCTGGTACCTCACGGCGCTGCTGGTGTCGCAGCCGCTGCACTTCGGCGACTACGGCGGCATGCCGATGCAGATCATCTGGGCGCTGCTGGACATCGCCACCATCATCGTGCTGGGCAGCGGCCTGTACCTGTGGCTGAAGAAGGGCAACCCGGTGCACGAGCACAAGCCGCGCACCGGCCCCGAGGCGGCCGCGCCGCCGCCGCATGCGCCGGGCCAGGCGCCGCAGCCGGTGGGTGCGAATGCGGCGGCGCGGCTGGAGGGGGCGCCATGAACACCTCCACACAACGTGGCCAGAGTGCCTGGGCCATGTGGGGCTGGCCCATCGTGCTGGGCGTGCTCACCGCCGTCGGGCTGGTGTCGGCGCTGTTCAGCGACGGCGGCGCCGGTGACTTCGTGGCCTGGGTGACGCTCGGCATCCCGGTGGCGGTCTGCATCTGGTTCGGCTGGCTGCGTCGCAGCCGTTCCTGAGCGCCCCTGCCACGCAGGCGCCGCGGCGCCCATCGCGGGCAACCCTGTGCCGCGGCCGCGGCCCGGCATGACAACATGCGTGCATGTCGTCGTCGTTCCGGAGCCCGTCCGCGGGCTGGCCGCTGTTCCTCCTGCCCGGCCTGGTGCTGGCGCAGCCCGCGCCCGAGGCGCCACAACTGCCCGCCGTCACCGTCAGCACGCCGCGCGGCGAGGTGGTGCCCTTCGACGTGCCCGGTTCGGTGGAGCGGGTGGAGGGCAGCGAGATCCGTGACGGTCGCCTGCAGTCCCAACTGAGCGAAGGCCTGGCCGGCGTGCCGGGCCTGCAGCTGCAGAACCGCTACAACTACGCGCAGGACCTGCAGCTCTCGATCCGCGGCTTCGGCGCGCGCTCCACCTTCGGCGTGCGCGGCGTGCGGCTGTACGTGGACGGCATCCCCGCCACGCTGCCCGACGGCCAGGGCCAGACCTCCAACATCGACATCGCCTCGCTCGATCGCATCGAGATCCTGCGCGGGCCCTTCTCCGCGCTGTACGGCAACTCCTCGGGCGGCGTGGTGCAGGCCTTCACCGCCCGCGGCGAGGGCCCGCCCCGGCTGGCCTACTCGGCCGCCGGCGGCAGCGCCGGCACCTGGCGCCAGGGCGTGCAGGCCAGCGGCTCGCAGGGCCGCGTGGACTACCTGCTGAGCGCCAACCGCTTCCACACCGACGGCTGGCGCGATCACAGCGCCGCCACGCGCGACCTGCTCAACGGCCGGCTGGGCATCGCCCTGGACAACGGCGACCGCCTGACGCTGGTGTTCAACCGCGTGCGCATCGACGCGCAGGACCCGCTGGGGCTGACGGCCCAGCAGTTCGCCACCGCCCCGCGCGCCGCGCCGCTGGCCACGCAGTACGACACCCGCAAGAGCGTGCTGCAGAGCCAGGCCGGCCTCTTGTGGGAGCACCGCCTCGACGAGCGCCAGCAGCTGCGCGTGATGCTCTACGGCGGCCAGCGCGACACGGTGCAGTTCCAGTCCATCCCGCCCTCGGCGCAGCAGAACCCGCTGCACGCCGGCGGCGTGATCGACCTGCACCGCAACTACAGCGGGCTGGACCTGCGCTGGCTGGGCCGCTTCGACCTGGCCGGGCGCCCCTTCGAGTTGGTCGCGGGCCTGGGCTACGACAGCCTGAGCGAGCGCCGCAGCGGCTACGAGAACTACCTCGGCCCCGCCTCTGCACCGCTGCTGGGCGTGCGCGGGCGGCTGCGGCGCTTAGAGCACAACAGCGTGGCCAGCCTCGATCCCTACGCGCAGGCCACCTGGCGCCTGGCCGAGCAGTGGACGCTGGAGGCCGGCGTGCGCCGCAGCCGAGTGCGCTTCGACTCGCGCGATCTGTACGTGCTCGGGCGCAACGGCGACGACAGCGGCCGCGCGCGCTACGCCCGCACCCTGCCGGTGGCCTCGCTGCGCTGGCAGCCCACGCGCGACCTGGCGCTGTACCTGTCGGCCGGGCGCGGCTTCGAGACGCCGACGCTCAACGAACTGTCGTACCGGCCCGACGGCACGGGTGGCCTGAACTTCGCGCTGCGCCCCTCGGTCAACGACAGCGTGGAGCTGGGCGCCAAGGCGCGCATCGCGGGCGGGCTGCTGACGGCAGCGCTGTTCGACACCCGCACCCGCGACGAGATCGTGACGGCCACCAACACGGGTGGGCGCTCCACCTTCCAGAACGCGGGTCACACGCGGCGCCGGGGCTTCGAACTGGGCTGGCAGCACGAGACGGCGAATCACTGGCGCACGCAGGTGGCGCTGACCTGGCTGGATGCGCGCTACCGGGATGCCTTCTGCTCGCCCTCGCCCTGCGCCGGCGGCAACCTCGTGGCGGCAGGCAACCGCATCCCCGGCATCGCGCGGCAGTCCTTCTATGCCAGCGTCGGCTGGGTGCCGCCGCAGGGCTGGCGTGCGGGGGCGGAGCTGCGCGCGCTGGGCCGCGTGCAGGCCAACGACCGCAACACCGCCAGTGCGCCGGGCTATGCGGTGGCCTCGCTGTACGCGGGCTACGTGCGGCAGTGGGAGAAGTGGGAGTTCAACGCCTTCGCGCGCGTGGACAACCTGGCCGGGCGGCGCTACGCCGGCTCGGTCTTCGTCAACGAGGGCAATGCGCGCTACTTCGAGCCGGCACCGGGGCGCACCTGGACGGTGGGCGCCGGCGCCGCCTACCGATTCTGAACGGCCTGCGTCAGTCCTTCACGCACTCGAACAACACTTCCGTGTTGCCCGGCGCGATGCCCAGCAGGCGGGGGCGGCCGCCGCGCTCGGCGCAGTAGTTGCCGGTCTCGGTGGCGTTGGGCGTGCGCAGCTTGCCGTCGGGCATGCGCACCACCTGGTAGGGGGTGCCGCATGCGGCCAGGGCCAGCGGCGCGGCGAGGAGGCAGAGGGTCAGGAGCCGGGTCATGGCCGCGATTGTGCTGCCTTACAGCCCGGCCGCTGCACGCAGCGCCTGGGCTTTGTCCGTCCGCTCCCAGCTGAACTCGGGCTCTTCGCGGCCGAAGTGGCCGTAGGCCGCGGTCTTGCCGTAGATCGGGCGCAGCAGGTCCAGCATCTGGATGATGCCCTTGGGCCGCAGGTCGAAGTGCTCGCGCACCAGCGCAGCGATGCGGTCGTCGGGGATGACGCCGGTGCCCTCGGTGTAGACCGTGATGTTCATCGGGTGCGCCACGCCGATGGCGTAGGCCACCTGGATCTGGCACTGGCGCGCCAGGCCCGCGGCGACGATGTTCTTGGCCACGTAGCGCGCGGCGTAGGCGGCGCTGCGGTCGACCTTGGTCGGGTCCTTGCCGCTGAAGGCGCCGCCGCCGTGCGGGCAGGCGCCGCCGTAGGTGTCGACGATGATCTTGCGGCCGGTCAGGCCGCAGTCGCCCTGCGGGCCGCCGATGACGAAGCGGCCGGTCGGGTTGATCAGGTACTTGGTCTCTTGCAGCCATTCCTTCGGCAGCACCGGCTTGATGATCTCCTCGATCACCGCCTCGACGAAGCTGGGCTTCATCTTGGTGGCCGTCTCGCTCTGGTCGGGGCTGTGCTGGGTGGAGAGCACCACGGTGTCGATGCTGTGCGGCTTGCCGTCCACGTAGCGCATCGTCACCTGGCTCTTGGCGTCGGGGCGCAGGAAGGGCAGGCGGCCGTCCTTGCGCAGTTGGGCCTGGCGCTCGACCAGGCGGTGCGCGTAGTAGATCGGCGCGGGCATCAGCTCGGGCGTCTCGTCGCAGGCATAGCCGAACATCAGGCCCTGGTCGCCGGCGCCGGTGTTCAGGTGGTCGTCCGAGGCGTGGTCCACGCCCTGGGCGATGTCGTTGCTCTGCTTGTCGTAGGCCACCAGCACCGCGCAGCCCTTGTAGTCGATGCCGTACTCGGTGTTGTCGTAGCCGATGCGCTTGATGGTGTCGCGCGCGACCTGGATATAGTCGACGTGCGCGTTGGTGGTGATCTCGCCGGCCAGCACGACCAGGCCGGTGTTGGTCAGCGTCTCGGCGGCCACGCGCGAGCGCGGGTCCTGCTCGAAGATCGCGTCGAGGATCGCATCGGAGATCTGGTCCGCGACCTTGTCCGGGTGGCCTTCGGAGACCGATTCGGAGGTGAAGAGGAAATCGTTCGCCATTGAGAGAAAACTCCGTCGAGGTGGTTGCCTGGCGCGTTGCCAGGTCCGGGGGAGTCTTGGCGAACGCTTTAGCAGTTGGGTTTAACGTCGCCCTGCAAGTAGTCCTGTAACTCGGCGACAATTTGCATTCTATTCAAGCCGGCCGGGGCCTGGGGCCCGGGCCGCGCGTCCGCCCCTTCTTCCCGTGTCGTTGTTCCTCCTCACGCGCTGATGATCGCCCTGTTCCGTCTGCTGGCCCGCGTGCCCCTGCCTCTGATGCACGCCCTGGGCCGTGCGCTGGGCTGGCTGGTGTGGTGGCTGGCGCCGGGCTACCGCCGGCGCTTCCGCGCCAATGCGCAGGCCGCCGGCCTCTCGCCCGCGCAGTGGCGCCCGGCCATCGGCGCGGCCGGGGCCATGGCGGCCGAGCTGCCCTGGCTGTGGGCCCGCCCGGCGGGCGAGAGCGTGCTGCCGAAGGTGCTGCGCTGGGAGGGCCTGGAGGCCTTCGAGGCGGCGCTGGCCGAGCGGCGCGGCGTCATCATGATCGTGCCGCACCTGGGCAGTTGGGAGATGTACGGCCAGGCGGTGGGCGAACGTTTCCTGAAGGACCACGGTCCGCTCACCGCGCTGTTCCGGCCGGCGCGCAAGAAGTGGATGGCCGACCTGGTGGCCGGCTCGCGCGACCGGCCCGGCCTGCGCACGCTGCCCACCACCGTCAAGGGTGTGCGCGGCCTGATGCGTACGCTCAAGGAGGGCGGCTACACCGGCATCCTGCCGGACCAGGTGCCGCCGAAGGGGCAGGGCGTGTGGGCGCCCTTCCTGGGCCGGCCTGCCTACACCATGACGCTGCTGCCGCGCCTGGCGCAGACCACCGGCGCGCGCGTCTTCCTCGGCGTGTGCGAGCGGCTGCCGCGCGGCCGCGGCTACGTGATCCGCTTCGAGCCCTTCGACGGCACCGCGCTCAACGACCCGAAGGCCACGCCCGAGGCGGCCGCCGCGGCCATGAACGAAGGCATCGAGCGCCTGATCCGCAGCCTGCCCGGCCAGTACGTGTGGGACTACGCGCGCCACAAGGAGCCGCGCGAGGAGATGGAAGTGGCGGAGGGTGCTGCATGAGCCCCCGCCCGGCCGCCCCGAAGGGGGCTCGAGCCGCAGTGCGAAGCACGGAGGTTGTCCAATGAGCCTGTCGGCCCGCCTGGGCATCGGCTTCATGAAGGCGCTGGCGCACCTGCC
>NZ_JBIQNC010000174.1:0-1802 GCF_044462705.1 Xenophilus sp. | reverse complement strand
TGAGCCTGTCGGCCCGCCTGGGCATCGGCTTCATGAAGGCGCTGGCGCACCTGCCGCTGCCGCTGGTGCGCGGCCTGGGCGCGGGCTTCGGGCACCTGCTGTACGTGCTGGCCCGCCCGCGGCGGCGCGTCGTCGACGTGAACCTGGCCCTGTGCTTCCCCGGCAAGAGCGTGGCCGAGCGCCGCCGCATCGCCCGCCGCACCTTCGTGTACGTGGCGCAGGCCTGGCTCGACCGCAGCTGGCTGTGGCACGCGCCGCCCGAGACGATCGACCGGCGCATCCGCATCACCGGCGCCATCGGCGAGATCGACGAGGGCAACGATCCGACCATCCTGTTCGCACCGCACTTCTACGGCCTGGACGCGGCGGCCACCGCGCTGACCAAGCACAACCCGAAGCCTTCGACGACCATCTACACCACGCAGCGCAACCCGATGGTCGACGAGTGGACGCGCCAGGGCCGCACGCGCTTCGGCAACGTCACGGTGCTGCACCGCGTGGACGGCGTGAAGGAGATCGTCGCCGGCCTGCGCAAGGGCGGCGTGCTGTACCTGCTGCCGGACATGGACTTCGGCCCCTCGCAGTCGGTGTTCGTGCCCTTCTACGGCGTGCCGGCGGCCACCGTGCCCTCGCTGTCGCGCTTCGCCCGGCTGGCGCGGGCGAAGGTGGTGCCGGTGATCGCGAAGATCGTGCCCGGCGGCTACGAGATCGAGGTGCTGCCGGCCTGGCGCGATTTCCCGACGCAGGACGCGGTGGCCGACACGGCGCAGATGAACCTGCGGCTGCAGGGCTACGTCGACGCCATGCCCGAGCAGTACTACTGGGTGCACCGGCGCTTCAAGACGCGGCCGGAGGGCGAGCCGAAAGTCTATTGAGCCTTCTTCTGGAAGGCTTCGATGCGTGCAGCGATGCCTTCGGGCTGCTCGTGAATGACCCAGTGCGTGGCGCCGGGGATCTTCTGCACTTCCAGCGCCGGCACCCATTGCTCCAGGCCGTCGAGCAGGCCGGGCAGCAGCGCGGCGTCGTCCAGCGCCCACAGCACCAGCGTCGGCGCCTGCACGCGCAGGCGCTCGTCGGGCAGGGTGGGAATGTCGTCGGCGCTGGTCCTACCCGGCACCGGCGGCTTCATCGGCGTGACGCGGTAGAGGTTGCAGGCGCCGGTCAGGCCCTGGCTCCACACGTCGCGGTAGCGCTGCTTCACCGGCTCGGCCAGCCAGCCGAAGCCGTCGGGCCCGGCCTTCATCATGGTGAACATGGCAAAGAGGCGCGCGAAATCGTTCTCGGCCAGCACCGCCTCCGAGCCCGGCGCGGCCAGCCAGTTCATGTAGGCGCTGGCCTTCTGCTGCGCGGGGTTGTGCTTCAGCTCGCGGGTGAAGGTGCCCGGGTGCGGCGAGTTGATGATGACTAGCCGGCCCAGCTGCTGCGGCAGCGCGTTGGCAAAGCCCCAGCCGAAGGCGCCGCCCCAGTCGTGCGCGACCAGGGTGTCGATGCGGCCGTCGGCCGCCTCCGACTTCGCCAGTTCCGCCACGTCCTGCACCAGCAGGTGGGGCCGGTAGGCGTCGACCTCCTGCGGCGAGGAGGAGCGCTCGAAGCCGCGCAGGTTGGGCGCCACGCAGCGGAAGCCGCCATGCGCCGGGTCGGCGAACCATTCGAGCAGCGGATCCCAGATGAAGGCGGCCTCCGGGAAGCCGTGCAGGAACACCATCAGCGGGCGGCCCGCCTCGCCGGCGGCGCGGCAGCTCAGGGTGATGCCGTGCGGCAGGGCGCGTTCGAAGGTCTCGATGGTCATGTGCCTGTCTCCT
>NZ_JBIQNC010000173.1:0-10495 GCF_044462705.1 Xenophilus sp. | reverse complement strand
CTCAGACCTCGGCCCACATGCGCAGGAGGTTGTGGTAGCTGGCCGTCAGGGCCAGCGTCTCCTCCGTCTCGCCGACGCGGGCGCGCAGCTTCTGCAGGGCCTGGTCCATCTCGAACAGCAGGCCGCGGCGGGTGTCGTCGCGCACCATGCTCTGCACCCAGAAGAAGGAGCACACGCGCGCGCCCCGCGTGACGGGGTGGACGCGATGCAGGCTGCTGGAGGGATAGAGGATGAGGTCGCCGGCCGGCAGCTTGACCTCGTGCGCGCCGTAGGTATCGACCACCTCCAGCTCGCCGCCTTCGTAGTCCTCCGGTTCGCAGAGGAACAGCGTGCAGGACAGGTCGGTGCGCAGCTGGAAGCGGGTGCCCGGCACGTTGCGCACCGAGCCGTCCACGTGCAGGCCGTAGGTCTCGCCGCCCTCGTAGCGGTTGAACAGCGGCGGCACGAAGCGAAACGGCAGGGCGGCGGAGAAGAACAGGGGATTGTTCAGCAGCGCCTGCACGATCACCTCGCCGAACTGGCGGCCCAGCGGCGACATCTCGTCGAGCTGGCGGTTGCGCTTGACCTGTGCGCCCTGCGGGCCGACGGTGGCACGGCCGTCGACCCACTCGGCCGCATCGATCGCCGCGCGCATCTCGCGCACCTGCGCGGGCGTGAGCACCTGGGGGACGTGCAGCATCATTGGCGGATCACCTCGTTGTCGAAGAAAAAAGCCCCGCCGGGCGGGCGGGGCTGCAGTGTCGCACCGCGCTGCGCGGTGCGGCTTGCGCGGGATCAGAACCGGAAGTTGGCGCTGAGCATGGCCGAGCGCGGCGTGCCCATCGTGTAGCGGTTGCCGGCGTTGTTCAGGCGCGCGATGTAGAACTTGTCGGTCAGGTTGTACAGGTTCAACTGGATCGACACGTTCTTGTTCACCTCGTAGCCGATCATGGCGTCCCACACCGTGTAGCTCGGCACCGCCGGGAAGAAGGTGGTCGGGGTGATGGCGGCGTTCGAGGTGGAGCGCGGCTGCGTCGAGACGTAGCGTGCCCCGCCGCCGATGGTCAGGCCGAAGGGGAAGCGGTAGCTGGTCCACAGCGAGGCGCTGTTCTCCGGCGTCCAGCGGAAGGAGGCGCCGGTGTTGGAGGTCGTCCCTTCGAGGATCTTCGTGTTCAGGTGGGTGAAGCTGGCGATGACCTGCCAGGCCGGGGTGATCTGGCCCACCGCGCTCAGCTCGAAGCCCTGCACGCGCGACTTGCCATACACCTCCATCTCGCCGGTCAGCTCGTCCAGGCGGGCCAGCTCGTTTTTGTTGGTGGTGCGGAAGATCGCGCCGGCCAGGCTCAGGTGCCGGTCCAGCACGTCCCACTTGGTGCCGACCTCGATGGTCTTGGCCTTCTGCGGGTCCATGCTGAGGTTGTTCACGTTGGCCGCGGTGGTCGACGACGGGAACGAGAAGTTGCTCCCCGGCGGCGTTGCGCTGGTGGAGTAGGCGGCATAGATGCTGCCGTTGGGCGCGGGCTTGTAGACCAGGCCGATCTTGCCGGTCAGCAGGTTGTCGGAGGCCGACTGCGCGGCGTTGACGGTGCGCAGGCCGTTGGCTGCCGGGGCCGCCAGGTTGTTGTAGCTGGTGCGGTAGTGCTCGTAGCGCAGGCCGCCGGTCAACTGCCACTGCTCGTTGAACTTGATGGTGTCGAACAGGTAGGCGGCGACCGTGGTGACCTGGCCGTCGCTGGTGGCGCCGGTGGGCAGCACCGGCACGAAGGCGCGGTGCACGTTGGGCAGGTACAGGCTGTTGTAGGCCAGGTACGAACTGCCCGAGCGCACGCCGTTGGAGGCGTTGAGCACCGCGGCCAAGGTGGTGTTGTCCTGCTGCTCGCGCACCAGTTCGACGCCGCCGGTGAGCGTGTGCTTCACGCTGCCCGTCATCAGTTCGGCCGTGACGTTGGTCTGGTTGGTCAGGATCTCGTTGCGCTGGCCCTTGCCCTGCGGCAGCACGCGGGTCTGCCAGCCGATCGGGTTCCAGATGTCGGGTGTGAGCAGGCCGCTGCTGAACACGCCGGTGAGCACCAGGTCCTGCTTGGCACGGCCCCAGCGGGTGATGTTGGTCAGCTTGACCGTGGGCGAGAAGTCGTGCTCGATGCGCGCCGTGAGCATGTCGGCATCGACGTTGTCGTGGTCGGACAGGTAGCCGTAGTAGTTGCTGGTATCGGGCTGCGGCCCGGTGCCGCCGCGCGCCGCCAGTTGCGCCAGGTAGTAGCCGGGCAGGCCGGTGGTGGGCAGGCCGCCGTCCGGGCGGTTGCGCTGGTTCATGTGCTGGTACTGCACGTACACGCGGGTTGGCGTGTTCAGGCCGAAGGCGATGGACGGCGCGATGCCCCAGCCCTTGTTCTTCACGTCGTCGCGGCCGGGAACGCCGCTGTCCTGGATCATGGCGTTCAGGCGGAAGGCCATGCTGCCCGATTCGTTGAGCACGCGGTTGAAGTCCACCGTGGCGCGCTTCTGGCTGTCGGTGCCGAAGCCCACGCTGCCGGCGATGAAGTTGGATGCCTGGGGCACCTTGCTCACCAGGTTGATGTAGCCGGTGGGCGCGGAGCGCCCGATGTCGGCGCCCGACGGGCCCTTGATCACTTCCACCGCCTCGGTGTTGAACATGTCGCGGGTGATCGAGCCGACGTCGCGCACGCCGTCCACGAAGATGCTGCCGGCGGCGTCATAGCCGCGCATGGTCACGGCGTCGCCGGTGGCGGTGTTGCCGTTCTCGCCCATCTGGAAGGTGATGCCGGAGGTGTTGCGCAGGGCCTCGGTCAGCGTGGTGGCGCCCTGTTCCTGGAGCACTTCCTTCTTGATCACGGTGATCGTCTGGGGCGTGTCCACCAGCGGCTGCGTGAACTTGGGGCTGGACACCGTCTCGGCCTTGAAGCTCTCCGCCGAATCCTGCACCTGCACCGGCGGGAGGGTGGCGGTGCCGGCCGTCTGCGCCATGCCGGGCAGCGACAGCGCCATCAGCGTGGCGGCGGCGGTCAAAGGGGGAACGGCGCGCGCGACGGCGTGCTTGCGACTCTTGATGTAAGCCATGAAGGCCCTCCTCCGGTAAAGGTGGTATTCGAGGACTCGACGTGGCTTGCGCGGCGCCCTCGCGTGAAGGAGGGGGGCTGGCTGGTCGGGGTGTGGTCAGGGAAAAGTTCGCGGCGAACCGCGAGCCGTGCGAATGATAATGACTTGCAACAGCTTCTACCTCATTTATGTGAACTGCGTCACATTTCGTTGCTGCATCGCAACACGGAGGCAGGCGAAAAGGGAGCTCAGTACACGTCGCGCCGGTAGCGGCCGGTGCGCTGCAACTCGAGCATCGTGGCTTCGCCGGCGATCTGGCGCAGCGCCGCATCCACGCCCGCCGCCATGCCCTGCAGGCTGCCGCAGACGTAGATCGCGGCATCGCGGTGCAGCCAGGCCTGGAGTTCGTCCGCGGCCCGAAGCAGCTGATGCTGCACGTAGCGTCGCTCCGGCTGGTCGCGGGAGAAGACCATGTCCAGCCGCGCCAGCACGCCGCTGGCCTGCCAGGCGCTCAGTTCGTCGCGGCAGAGGAAGTCGTGCGCCGCCTGGCGCTCGCCGAAGACCAGCCAGTTGGGGCCGGCGCCGGTGGCGGCTCGCTCGCGCAGGTGGGCACGCAGCCCGGCCAGGCCGGTGCCGTTGCCGATGAGGATCAGCGGCCGGTGCGCGTTGCCCTCCAGCCGGAAGCTGCGGTGCCGGCGCAGGCGCAGCGCCACGGTGTCGCCGAGGGTGAGCGTGGCGGTGAGCAGGCCCGAGGCGGCGCCGAGCCGCCCGTCGGGGTGGCGCTCCTGCCGGACGATCAACTGCAGTTCGCCGTCGCGCACGGTGGAGGCAATGGAATAGTCGCGCGGCCGCGTCGGATCGCTGTCCAGCCGGATCTGCGCCAGGTCGCCCGGTTCCCAGTGCGGATCGGGGCCACGCGGCGGCATGAAGCCGAGTTCGAACACCGGCCCGCCCTGGCTGCCCGGATTGAGCAGGGTGCGCGAGACCAGGCGCCACGGCGCGAAGTCGGCCGGTCCGTCGTCGTCGCCGGCTTGTGCGTCGCCGGCCTCGGGCCGCAGGCGGCGGCGCCAGTCGGCCAGCGCCGCCGGTGCGAGGTTGTCGGCCTCGATGCGCTCGAACAGCGGCTGGGCGCCCGAGCCCTGCAGCCAGGCGTCGAGGCGGCGGCCGAAGCCGCAGAACTGCTCGTACTGCCGGTCGCCCAGGGCCAGCAGCGCATAGCGCAGCGCCGCCAGCGACCGGGGCGCTGCCGCCATCACCTGGTCGACGAAGACGCTGGCGCCGTCGGGCGCGTCGCCTTCGCCGTAGGTGCTGGCGATGAAGAAGGCCTGCGGCGCGGCGGCCAGCGTGGCAGCGTCCAGCGCATTCAGCGCCAGCACGCGCACCGGCTGCCCATCGGCGTGCAGCCAGCGGGCGGTCTGCCAGGCGAGTTCCTCGGCCTGGCCCGTCTGGCTGGCATGCAGCACCAGCGTGGGCGCGGCCGCCGCGGCGTCCGGCCCCGCCAGCGATGCCGCATCGGCGGCCGCGGCGGCGGCGCGGCGGCGCTCGCGCCACCAGATGACGGCGCACAGCGCGGCATAGGCGGCCACGGCGGCGGCGGCGCCCAGCCAGCGAAGCAGGTCGGGGGAGCTCAAGTGGGGTTCGCCTGCGCTGCCGTCCAGGCCGCGCTTTCACGCAGCCGCAGCAGGCCGTCCGCGTTGCGTTCGGCAAAGAGCGCGGCCACGTCATGGCGGTCGGCGAAGGCCAGGCCTTCGTCGGGCCCCAGCACGGTCAGCACGGTGGCCAGCGCGTCGGCGTCCATGCAGGTGCCGTGCAGCACGGTGACGGCGGCCAGCGCGTGCGCGACCGGCTCGCCGGTGCGCGGGTCCAGCGTGTGCGACCAGCGCCGGCCGGTATGCTCGCGCACGTGCCAGCGGTCGCCGGAGGTGGCCACCGCGCGGTCGGAGAGCGCGATGCGCTGCGATGCGCCGTTGCCCGGATCGACCGCCACCTGCCAGGGCGGCCCGCCGGGGCGCCGTCCGGCGCCGCGCAGTTCGCCGCCCACCTCGAACAGCAGATCGTGCAAGTCCAGCGCGCGCAACGCCTCGACGCCGGCGTCCACGGCGAAGCCCTTGGCGATGCCGGAGAAATCGAGCGAGAGCCCGCCGGGCTGGATGAGCCGGCCATCGGCGTCGAAGCGCAGACGGCGCCAGCTGCTGCGCGCATGTGCGGCGGCGAGGGCCTCGCGAGGCGGCGGCGGCGCCGTGTCCGCAGCCTCCGGGCCGAAGCCCCACAGCCCCACCAGCGCGCCCACGCTCGGGTCCAGCGCGCCGTCGCTTTCGGCGGCCCAGTGCAGCGCGCGGCGCAGCACCCGGGCGAAGGCGTCCGGCATCGCGTGGGCCGTGCCGGCCGGCGCGCGGTTGAAGCGGCTGATGAAGGAGCCGGGCTCCCAGTGGCTCATCTGCGCGACCACCTCGTCCAGCGCGCCCTGCACGGCGGACTCGATCGTCGCCAGCGGCAGCATGCGCGGGTTGGCCACCCGCAGCGACCAGGTCGTGCCCATGGTGGCACCCGCCAGCCGCTGCAGGTGCGGCGGGTCGGCCGCGCGCGGCAGCGCAGGCGCGGCGTAGCCCGGCAGGCGGGCGCTGAAGTCCGGGCGGGCGGACAAGATCGGGCGGTGGCGGGCGGCGCCGCTTACGGTGCCACCTCGAGCGTCGCGGCGTAGCTCACGCGACGCTCCTTGGCCTGCGGCACGGTGGTCTTGTCGTCGCGCACGCTGGCGTCCAGCCAGTACATGCCGGCGCTCGGCCAGGTCACGCTGAACTGGCCGTTGGCGTCGGTCTTGACCTTCAGCTCGTCCAGCTTGTCGCGGTAGACGGTGTTGCCGGCGGTGACGGTCACTTCCACGTCCTTGGCGGGCTGGCCGTCCAGCAGCAGGGTGAAGGTGGATTTCTCGCCCTTGACGTTGTCAGTCGGGCTGGCTGCCGAGATCATCTCCAGGCCTCGGCCGACCGGCTTGACGGGCGAGGGCTTGCCCACCGTCACGAAGGTCTCGACGCGGCCGGCGGACTGGCTCACGCGCAGTTCCTGCGCATCGGCGGGGATCTCCTTGGCGATCGTTTCCGGCGTGCCGCGGGCGCGCTTGTTCTGGCCGGTGGCCTTGTCCTTCCAGCTGGCGAACACGCCGCTGTTGACCAGCGCGATGCGGTAGGTGCCGGGCTGGGTCAGGTTCACGTCGAACACGCTGCGGTGCTTGAGCCTGGCCTGGTTCTCGGCCTTCACGACGGCGCCGTCGGGGCCGGTGACCTGCAGGTTGTCCAGGTTGGCCGGAAAGTGGTTGGCGACGAACAGGTCGTTGGAGACGGCGCCGTCCACCGTCACCCAGTCGGGCTTGGACAGCACGGTGGTCGAGGGCAGCAGCCACTGGTTGTGGGCCTGTGCGGCGAGGGCGGCGGTCAGGGTCAGCGCGGCAGCGGCGGTGCGCAGGATGGTCTTGTGCATGATGGGACTCCTCGTCGGGTGAAAGGGGGTGTTCAGGGCTTGAGTTCGAGCTGGATCTCGCCCAGCTCGTCCTTGCCCTTGGCGCCGAACTGTTCGGCCTTGGCGGGCGGCCACTGGAAGGGCACGCTGACCACCTCGCGGCCGCCGACCTCGCGCGAGGCCTCGACCACCAGCTTGTAGCTGCCGGGCGCCAGTTGGCCCAGCGGCTTGGCGCCTTCGGTGAAGTTCAGCTGATGCTTGCCGGCGGGCTTGGTGGCGCCCGTCACGCCGTCGATCGGCACGCTCAGTTCGCGGCCGGTGCGGCGCCACCACTGGCGCAGGTCCTTCAGCCACTTGGTGCCTTCGCCCTCGGGGTTGTTGGTCTTGGTGCGGATGTCGTACCAGACGGCCAGCGTGGTGGCGACCGTGTTGTCCGGCTTCTCGATCCAGGCCGCCACGTAGGGGCGGTGGTATTCCGAGACGTTCAGGCGCGGGATCTCGATGTTCACGCCCAGGCCGGCGGCCACGGCCGGGCCGGCGAACAGCGCCGACAGCGCGATGGGAGCGAGAGGGTAGCGAAGGTGCACGGCAGTCCTTTGTGGAAGCGGGAAAACGGAGATCAGTGGATGAGCAGCAGCGCCAGCAGCAGCGGCGCCAGCAGGCCCAGGCCGACCATCGGCCAGGTGAAGGGGCGCTTGGCGGCGTGCATCTTGAGGATCAGCAGCCCGGTGACCGAGAAGATCAGCGCGGCGGCGGCGAAGATGTCGATGAACCAGCTCCACGCCACGCCCGTGTGGCGGCCCTTGTGCAGGTCGTTGAAGTAGGAGATCCAGCCGCGGTCCGTCAGCTCGTACTCGGCCTCGCCATCGGGCAGCGCGATGCGCAGCCAGGCATCGCCGCCGGGGCGCGGCAGGGAGACGTAGACCTCGTCGTCGGACCATTCGGCCTCGCGGCCCGCGGTGTCCACCTGCCACTGGGCCTGCACCCACAGGCTCACCTCTGGCGGCAGGGGCGCGCGGCCCTGCTGCTGCTGGCGCACCGCCGGCAAGGCGTTCTCCAGGCGTTCGCGCAGGGGCGGCGGCAGCGTGCCGTCGAGGCGGGTGACGGTGGGCCGGGCCTCGATCTGGCCGGCATGGTTGAGCGTGATGCCCGTGATGCTGAACAGCAGCATGCCCACCAGGCACAGCGCCGAACTGACCCAGTGCCACTCGTGCAGGGTCTTGAGCCAGTAGGCGCGTCGGGAGGAGGAGGGAAGGGCGGAAGCGGCGGGCTGCATGGGCGCGCCGGATTCTAGCCACTCAAATGAGAACGGATTGCATTTGGGGCGCCTTGGGCCCTCGGCACGGAGGCGCGGACGCGCTTGCCATCCCTGCATCGAATGCTATGGATTCGATAGCTGCAAAGTTCCGGTAAAGATATCAAGAAAAAGGCCCCGAAGGGCCTGGGCTGGTCTGCCGGGTGAGCTCAGTCCGCCTCGCCCATCTGCGACTGCAGGTAGTTGGGCAGCCCCACCTTGTCCACCAGGTCGATCTGCGTTTCCAGGAAGTCGATGTGCTCCTCGGTGTCTTCCAGGATCTCCTGCAGCAGGTCGCGCGAGACATAGTCGCGCACGGATTCGCAATAGGCGATGCCGGCCTTGAGGGTGGTCTGGGCGTCCTGCTCGGAGCGCAGGTCGCAGGCCAGGATCTCCGGCACGTCCTCGCCCACCTGGAGCTTGGCCAGGTCCTGCAGGTTGGGCAGGCCGTCGAGCATGAAGATGCGGTCCATCAGCTTGTCGGCATGCTTCATCTCGCCGATGGATTCCTCGTATTCCTTCTTCGCCAGCTTGTCCAGGCCCCAGTGCTTGAGCATGCGGTAGTGCAGGAAATACTGGTTGATGGCCGTCAGTTCGTTCTTGAGCTGCGCCTGCAGATGGTCGATGACCTGGGGGTCGCCCTTCATGTTGTTGTCCTTCATCAAAAACAGTTGCGGGCGCCATTGTCCCGACCGTGCCGGGGGCCGTACAAGTCAAGTCCCTGCGCGGGCGGTCTGCATGCGTTTGATGCTGAGACACGTTCGCACAACGCAGCCGCCGTCATAGGCGGCAGGGTCTTGATTAATAGTTGATTTCTATTGAATCAGAGATTTCAATGCATATAATCATGTCTCACCCGATTGTTCAACCTCCTCCACAGAAGGAACGCACATGTCCGTCATCAACACCGAAATCAAACCCTTCAAGGCCACCGCGTACAAGGATGGCAAGTTCATCGACGTGTCCGATGCCGACGTCAAGGGCAAGTGGGCCGTCTTCTTCTTCTACCCGGCCGACTTCACCTTCGTGTGCCCGACCGAACTGGGCGACGTGGCCGACCACTACGCCGAGTTCCAGAAGCTGGGCGTGGAGATCTACTCGGTCTCGACCGACACCCACTTCACCCACAAGGCCTGGCACGACTCGTCCGAGACCATCGGCAAGATCAAGTACACGATGCTGGGCGACCCGACCCTGGCGATCAGCCGCAACTTCGAAGTCCTGCGCGAAGACCAGGGCCTGGCCAACCGCGGCACCTTCATCGTCGACCCGCAGGGCGTGATCCAGGCGCTGGAAATCACCGCCGAAGGCATCGGCCGCGACGCCAAGGACCTGCTGCGCAAGGTCAAGGCCGCCCAGTACGTCGCCTCGCACCCGGGCGAAGTCTGCCCCGCCAAGTGGGAAGAGGGCGCCGCGACGCTCAAGCCCTCGTTCGACCTGGTCGGCAAGATCTGATCGCCTTCCCATGACCGGCCCCCGGCTGGCTTTCGGGCCCCGTGTCGACGCCTTCCCGCCCTGGCGGACGGCGTCCGCCTGAACGCGCCAGCCCGGCGGCCTCGCTTCGAGCGCCGCCCCGAGTCGAGCCCGGGGGCACCGTACCCCGGGCTCTTGTTTTTTGAATGCCAGAGAAAGAGAGATCGCCATGCTCGACGCCGCCACCAAGGCCCAACTCGCCAGTTACCTCGAACGCATCTCGCAGCCCATCGAGATCGTCGCCTCGCTCGACGACACGCAGGCCTCGCAGGAGACCCGCGCGCTGCTCAAGGACATCGCCGAGTCGTCGAAGCTGGTGACCGTGGTGGAAGACAGCTCCGCCGGCACGCCGCACCGCACGCCCTCGTTCTCCATCAACCGTCCGGGCGAGAGCAGCGGCCCGCGCTTCGCCGGCCTGCCGATGGGCCACGAGTTCACCTCGCTGGTGCTGGCCCTGCTGCAGGTGGGCGGCTACCCGCCGAAGGTGGAGCAGGCGATCCTCGACCAGATCAAGGCCCTGGACGGCGACTTCGAGTTCGAGGTGTACGTCTCGCTGACCTGCCACAACTGCCCTGACGTGGTGCAGGCGCTGAACCTGATGGCGGTGCAGAACCCGCGCATCAAGACCACCATGATCGAGGGCGGCACCTTCCAGGACGAGATCAAGGAACGCCAGATCATGGGCGTGCCCACCGTCTTCCTCAACGGCACGCAGTTCGGCTCCGGCCGCATGAGCCTGGAGGAGATCCTGGCCAAGATCGACACCAGCGGCGTGGAGCGCGAGGCCAAGAAGATCTCCGCCAAGGCGCCGTTCGACATGCTGATCGTCGGCGGCGGCCCGGCCGGCGCGGCCGCGGCCGTGTACGCCGCGCGCAAGGGCATCCGCACCGGCGTCGCCTCCGAGCGCTTCGGCGGCCAGGTGCTGGACACGCTGGGCATCGAGAACTTCATCTCGGTCAAGGAGACCGAAGGGCCGAAGTTCGCCCTGGCGCTGGAGGAGCACGTGCGCCACTACGACGTGGACATCATGAACCTGCAGCGCGCCAAGGCGCTGGTGCCCGGCGACGGACTCATCGAGCTGCAGACCGAGAGCGGCGCGACGCTGAAGGCGAAGACCGTGGTGCTGGCCACCGGCGCGCGCTGGCGCAACATCAACGTGCCGGGCGAGCAGGAGTTCAAGAACAAGGGCGTGGCCTACTGCCCGCACTGCGACGGCCCGCTGTTCAAGGGCAAGCG
>NZ_JBIQNC010000172.1:0-10548 GCF_044462705.1 Xenophilus sp. | reverse complement strand
TCGCCACCGGCGACGTGCGGAAACTGTAGCCAACGTCGCTGTCGTACCAGCGGGCCACGGCACTTGTGGAAGCGTTCATCACAGCGGCAGCGCCTCCTCCACCAGCGCCGCGAAGATCGCACTGCCCACCGGGATCGTCTCGTCGTTGAAGTCGTACTCGGGATGATGGAGGAAGCGGCCCTCCTGCATTCCCTGCCCGAGGCGGAAGTAGGCGCCGGGGCGCTCCATCAGCATGAAAGCGAAATCCTCGGATCCCATGCTGGGAAGCAGGTCCGCAATGACGTTGGCATCGCCGACCACCCGCCGCGCCACGCGCTCCAGCAGCGCCGCCTCCGCCGGCGCGTTGACCGTCGGCGGGTACAGGTCCTCGTACCGGACGCTCGCCACCGCACCCATGGCACGGGCGACACCTTCGGCCGTCTCGATCAGCCGCGAGCGCAGCACGCGCTGGACCTCCGGCTTGAACCATTTCACCATGCCGTGCAGCGTGGCCGCCGAAGGAATCACGGACAGCGCCTCGGGTGCGCCGGACTGGAATGACTGGAAGCTGATCACGGCCTCGTGCAGGGGATCGACGTTGCGGCTGACGATGGTGTGCACCATCGACACGATCTGCGAGCCGATCAGGATCGGATCGACCGCCTGGTGCGGATGCGCGCCATGGCCGCCCTTGCCTTCGATGTGGATGGAGAAGCGGTCGATGGCCGCCATCATGGGCCCCGCATTGAAGGCGATCACACCCGCCGGCAGCGAAGGCCAGTTGTGCAGCGCGAAGACGCGGTCCGCGGGATAGCGCTCGAACAGCCCGTCGCGGATCATCTCCCTGGCGCCGGCATGCCCCTCCTCGCCGGGCTGGAAATAGAGGAACACCTTCCCGTTGAATCGACGCGTGCCGGCGAGATGTTTCGCGGCGCCCAGCAGGATGGCGCAATGCCCGTCGTGCCCGCAGCCGTGCATCCGGCCCGGCGCGCAGGAGCGCCAGGGCACCGTTCCAAGCTCGTGGACGGGGATGGCGTCCATGTCGGCGCGCAGGCCGATGGTGGCGCCGCTGTCGGTGCGATGGCCCTCGATGACAGCGACGAGCCCTGTCCGCCCGATGCCCCGCTCCACGGGCAGGCCGAGCGCGCGCAGGTAGGCCTCGATCCTGTCCCCGGTGCGCCGTTCCTCGAAGCCGAGTTCGGGATCGGCATGGATGGCTCTGCGCAGCGACTGGAGCTCACCCTGGTGAACGCGCATCGAGTCGATGAGATTCCGATCGGAAGCACGGGCCTGGCTCATCCTGCGGCTTTCAGTCGGGGATCGATCCGGCTGTAGGCCAGATCCACCACGAGATTGATGACGACGAAAAGGGCTGCGACGAAGCACAGGTAGGCGGCGATCACGGGAATGTCCGCGAAGGCGACGGCCTCGGCGAACAGCGCGCCCAGGCCCGGCCACTGGAAGACCGTCTCGGTCACGAGCGCAAAGGCGACGATGCTGCCCAGTTGAAGACCGATGACGGTGACGACGGGAAGCAGTGCGTTGCGCAGCGCATGCGCATAGCGGATGGTCCGCTCGGGAATGCCGCGGGCGCGGGCGAACTTGATGAAATCGCTGCGCAGCACCTCCATCATCTCCGCGCGCGCCAGCCGCACGATCAGCGCGAGCTGGAAGGCGGCCAGCGTCAGCGCGGGCAGCAGCATGTGCCGCCATCCGTCCACCGTCAGCAACCCCGAACGCCACCATCCAATGGCCTGCAGTTCTCCCCGTCCGTACGAGGGCAGCCACCCTGCGGTGACGGAGAAGGCCAGGATCAGCAGGATGCCGATGAGAAAGGTCGGCAGCGAGGCGCCGGCCAGGGAGAGCGCCATCATCGCCCGGCTGCCCATGCCTTGCGGATGCACGGCGCAGTACACGCCGATGACGAGCCCGCCGACGACTGCCAGGACGGCGGACACACCGGCAAGTTCCAGCGTCGCGGGGATGCGCTCGGCGAGGATGTCCCGCACCGGACGGCCCTGCCGGAGCGAGACGCCGAGCTCGCCGCGCATCAACTGCGCCTGGAACACGCCGAACTGGGCGAGCATCGGCCTGTCGAGGCCGAGCGCGCCGCGCAACTGCTCGCGATCCTGCACGCTGGCGTCGGGCCCCAGCATCTGCGCCACCGGGTCGCCGACGTAGCGGAACATGCAGAAGGCGACCAGCGAGACGAACAGAAGGACGCACGCCGCACCGAGCAGGCGCCGAACGAGGAACACCGTCATGGCTGGCGCACCTGGATGAAGTTGAGGTTGACGCGGTTGTCGATCTGCATGGCCGCGTCGACGTTGCGCCGCATTCCCCATGCCAGGCCCTGCTGGTACAGCGGTATGTGGCCCACGTCCTCCCGATGGATCTTCAGGGCCTGCGTGACCAGCCGGGTCCTGCGATCGGGATCCATCTCCTTGAGCACGTCGGCGATCAGCCGGTCGACCTCGGCGTTGGAATAGCGGCCCGCGTTCCACTGGCCGGCCTTGCCGTCGTTGCTGTGCATCAGCACCGCCATGCTGTTGTAGGCGTCCAGGTTCGATGGCGTGTAACCGAAGAAGTTGAAGCTGCTGTCGCCTGCACCGACCTTCTGGAAGAACTGCGCGGCCGGCATCGAATTGACCTTCACCCGCACGTCGATCCTGGCCAGCATCGCCGCGACAGCGACGCAGACCTGGTCGTCGTTCACGTACCGGTCGTTGGTGCAGTCCAGTGTGAGGTCGAAACCCTTCGGATAGCCGGCATCGCTCATCAGCCGGCGCGCCGCCGCGACGTCATGCGGATAGGGGCGCTCCACCATCGACGGGTCCACCGAGTTGACGCCGCGGGCGATCAGGATGCCGGTAGGCAGCACGGAGCCGCGCATCACGCGCTCGGCCAGCGCCTGGACGTCGATGGCCTGGTACATGGCGAGCCGCACGCGCCGGTCCTGCAGGGGATTGCGGCCCTTGACGCTGGAATACCTCAGCTCCTTGCTCGCCTGGTCCATGGAAAGGAACATCACGCGGATCTCCGGCGCCTGGAGCACCTTGTAGGCGCCGGCCGCAATCACGCGGGGAATGTCCTGCAGCGGGATCGGATAGGCGAAATCCAGCTCGCCGGACAAGAGCGCAGCGACACGCGTCGCGTCGGAGCTGATGCGCACCAGCGTCGCCTCGGTGATGTTGTTCTTCGGTGTATCCCACCACTGCTCGTTGCGCACCAGCACGGTCTTCACGTCGGGCTCGCGCAGGGCGAGCCTGTAGGGACCGGTGCCATTGGCGTTGCGGGTGGCGAAGTTCTCCTTCTTCTGCCGCATGTCGGCGGGCTCCGTGGCGCCGTTCTTTCCGGCCCAGGCCTTCGACATGATGCGCAGTTCCGGCAGAGACTGGAGCAGTGCCGAGTTCGGCACGTCGGTCACGATCTCGACGGCGTCCTCGGCCAGCGCCTTCACGTCGGAGATGGAGGCGGCGAAGACCTTCATGTCCGAGCCCGCGGACATCGCCCGGCGGATGGAGAAGACAACGTCCTCCGCGGTGAACGGAGTGCCGTCGTGGAAGCGGACGCTGCTCCTGAGTTTGAGACGCCACACGTTGGGACTCGGCTGCGTCCAGGACACGGCGAGTGCCGGCTCGATCTTCATGTCCCTGTCGCGCCGCACCAGTCCTTCATAGATGTGGTTCAGGACGGTGAGCGTCATGCCGTGATTGAAGGCATGCGGGTCCATCGTGGTCGCATCGTCCTGCGATGCCCACTTGAAGGGAACGGCGGCTGCGGCTCCCGCAACCGCCAGAAGAACCGTGGCCAGCACCACGCGCAGACGAAGCATGAACATGCCAGACTCAAAATACGATACGACGCGTATCGTTTATAAATATAAAACGGCACGTTTCGTATGTCAATCTGGAACAATGGACTGCATGACCCCGCCCGTTCCAGAGACCACCGAACCGGTACGCGGCCGGCCGCGCAACCAGCAGACGCATCAGGCCATCCTCGAGGCAGCGCGTTCGCTGCTCAACCGCGAGGGCGAGTCGCGCTTTTCCATCGAGCAGGTCGCCTCGGCCGCGGGGGTATCCAAGGCATCGATCTACCGCCGCTGGCCCACCAAGGGCGCGCTGCTGATCGAGCTGTACATGGAGGGCCTTCCGGAGGTCATCACCGTCGACGCGCGTTCGCTGCGCTCGGAGTTGAAGCGCTATCTGCTCGACACGGTGGAGCGTCTGCAGAATCCGCTGTGGCGCAGCATCCTGCGCTCGCTCGTCGCCGAAGGCCAGTACGACCCCGTGACGGCCGAACTGCTGCGCGAGCGTGTCGTGGCCCCGCGCCGCGCCGCAGGCTCACATCTGCTGCAGCATGCCGTCGCCACGGGCCAGATTCCCGCCGGCCTGGATCACGAGTTGATCCTGGATCTGCTGTTCGGCCCGCTGTGGTACCGGCTTCTGTTCGAGCACGCGCCGATCGACAACGACTTCGCCGAGCGCCTGCTCAGGCAGGTGGAGCCCCTGCTGTTCTCCGGAAGTTCGCCGCCTCCTGTCGCAGCCAGTCGCAGAAGGCGCTGACCTGCGGCCTGTCGGCCGACGTGCGGGGATGCACCAGGTGGTACTTGTAGGGGCCTTCGACAGGCACGCCCGGCGCCCGCACCAGCAGCCCCTGCGCCACGGCATCCCCTGCCAGGACATCGGATGCCACGGCCACGCCCTGGCCCGCCGCGGCCGCATCCAGCGTCAGGTACGTGTGCGAGAACCTCAACCCCTGGCGCAGGCGCTGCGCGGCGACGCCCAGGCCCTGGGCCGCGCACCAGCGCGGCCAGTCCATCTGCTCCGGGATCCGCGTCTCGTACTCGTCGTGCAGCAAGGTGCACTGCAGCACGTCCCGCGGCTTCCTCAGGCCGTCCTGCAGTGAAGGATGCACGACCGCATGGAAGGTCTCCGGCAGCAGCGCCTCGGAGACGAAGCCGGCATAGGCGCCGGCGCCCAGCCGGATCGCCAGGTCGACGCGGTCCTTCGCGAAATCCACCGGCGGCACCGACGCCAGCAGCCGGACCTCGATCCGGGGATGCAGCGTCCTGAACCGGCCCAGCCTCGGCATGAGCCAGCGGGTGACGAAAGAAGGCATGGCCGTGACGGTGACTTCCGCATCGTCCGCGGCGTTGCGCAGCGACAGCGACGCACGCTCCAGTTCCTCCAGCAGGGAGCGCACCTCCAGGAAATAGCGGCGCCCCAGTTCGGTCAATTCCACCGAGCGCGCGCCCCGCACGAACAGGCCCCGACCCACCCACTCCTCCAGCAGGCGCACCTGGTGCCCGATCGCGCCGGCCGACACGCAGAGCTCCTCGCCCGCGCGCGCGAAGTTCGCATGGCGTGCCGCCGCCTCGAAGGCGCGCACCGAAAGCATGGGGGGCAACTGTCTGGCCATTGCCTCAATTTAACTGAGCCTTAGCAGTCAAAGCTTTCATTTGTCTCGACCCGTCTCCAAGCCATAGTCTCCGTGACTTCCGAATTGAAGGCTCATTCATGCTGAGCCAATCGTCACATGGAGTCAACATGGATCTGAAAATCCACGGCCAGGCCAACGCGGACCTGCCGTCCGCCTACCGCAAGGTGCTGGTGCCCTGGGCCGTGCAGGGAGGACTGAACCCGCCGGTGATCACGCATGCCAAGGGCTGCCACTTCTTCGATCGCGACGGCAAGCGCTACCTGGACCTGGCCAGCGGCTACGTCGCCGTCTCCCTGGGGCATGGCCACCCGAAGGTGGTGCGCGCCATACAGGAGCAGGCCGAGCGCATGTGCTGGGTCGCCTCCAGCTACTTCAACGACGTCCGTGCGGAATATGCGGAGCTGTTGAACAGCATTTCGCCATGGCGCGAAGGCCTGCGGGTCCACTTCGCATGCGGCGGCGCAGAAGCGAATGACGACGCGATCAAGATCGCGCGCCAGATCACCCGCCGCCCGAAGGTGCTGACCGCCTACCGCTCCTATCACGGCGGCACGATCGGGGCGAGTTCGATGACGGGCGTGGACCGCTGGCGCGATCCGTTTCCGGCGCTGCCGGGCATGATCAAGTTCTTCGCGCCCTATCCCTACCGCAGCCCCTTCTTCAGCACCGACCCGGCGGAAGAGACGAGGCGCGCGCTCCAGCATCTCGAGCAGGTGCTCTCTCATGAAGGCGCGCAGAACTTCGCGGCCATCCTGATGGAGCCCATGACCGGCTCCAGCGGCGTGGTGGTGTACCCGCCGGGCTACCTCGAGGGCGTGCGTGCGCTGTGCGACCGGCACGGCATCCTGCTGGTCTTCGACGAGATCATGACCGGCTTCGGCCGCGCCGGCGCGGCCTTCGCCGCGACGCGGCTGCAGGTCATGCCGGACCTGATCTCCTTTGCCAAGGGCGCCAGCGCCTCGTACACGCCGCTGGGCGGCGTGCTGGTGCGCGAGAGCATCGCCCGGCACTTCGACACGATGCTGTTCGACGTGGGCCACACGCACGCCGGCCACGTGCTCGCGGTCGCCGGCGGGCTGGCCGCGCTCAAGGTGTACCTGGAGGAGGGTCTCTTCGAGCGGGCCCTGCAGATCGAGGATTGGCTGCGCGCGGGCCTGGCCGAGTTGCAGGCGAAGCATCCGGTGGTCGGCGACGTGCGCGGTATGGGCGCGCTGTTCGCTCTCGAACTGGTCCGGGATCGCGTCAGCCGCGAACCGCTGGTGGCCTGGCACCACCCCGGCGGCTCGGCGCCGATGAGGACCTTCTACGGCGCATTGCTGGCACGCGGCGTCCACGCCTACGGCCGCTACAACGTGACGATCGTCGCCCCGCCCCTCGTCATCTCGAAGAGCGAGCTGGACGAAGGCCTGGAAGGGCTGGACGCCGCGCTGGGCGCACTGGAAGCCTCGCTGTGAACGCGCCCACCCTGCAGCCGCCGCCGGCGCCCGCGGCGATCGAGGATGTCCTGCGGCGCCATCGCATCGAGGCACGCATCGAGCAGTTGCAGGCGCCGGCGCCCACCGCCGAGGCCGCGGCAAGGCTGCTCGGATGCCCTGTCTCGCGCATCGCCAAGACGATGGTACTGACCGACGACGACGCCTATGCCGTTGTCGTCATGCCAGGAGACCGCCGATTGGTGCGGCGCCTCGTCAGCGCGGCACTGGGCATGGGGCCGCTGCGCTTCGCGACGGCCGACGAGGTCCGCGCGCAGACCGGGCATCCTCCCGGCGGAGTCGCGCCCATCGCCTTCCCCGGCTCGCCGAGGGTCGTCGTCGACGAGGCGCTGATGCGGCGGCCGCAGGAGACGGTGGCCGCAGGCGGCGGACGGGAGGACCTGCTGCTGCACATCCGCCCCGGCGACATCGTCCGCTTCCACGGCGCCCGCGTGGCAGCCATTTCACACGGAGTACCGCAATGAACTATGAAGACATCCTCTATCACGAGCAGGACGGCATCGCGACGATCACCATCGACCGGCCTCAGGTCCTGAACGCCTTCCGTGCCCAGACCGTCGAAGAGCTGCTGCATGCCGTCGGCCGTGCCGGCTGGGACCGCCGGATCGGGGTCATCGTGCTCGCCGGCGCCGGCGACCGGGCCTTCTGCGTCGGCGGCGACCAATCCGCCGCCCAGGCGGGACATGCGCAGCCGGGAGGCGGCCACTATGGCGGACGCGGCACCATCGGCCTGCCGGTGGACGAGTTGCAGAGCCTGATCCGCGACGTCCCCAAGCCGGTGATAGCGCGCGTGCAAGGCTACGCGATCGGCGGGGGCAATGTCCTGGTGACGGTGTGCGACCTGGCCATCGCCAGCGAGCAGGCCGTGTTCGGGCAGGTCGGCCCCCGGGTGGGCTCGATCGATGCCGGCTTCGGAACGGCCTACCTGGCGCGCATCGCGGGCGAGAAACGCGCACGCGAGATGTGGTACCTGTGCCGACGCTACTCGGCCAGCGAGGCGCTGCAGATGGGACTGGTGAATGCCGTGGTACCCCATGAGGCACTCGATGCCGAGGTCGAGCGCTGGTGCCGGGAGATTCTTGCCAAGAGCCCCACCGCGCTGGCAATCGCCAAGCGGTCCTTCAACGCCGACTCGGAGAGCATCCGCGCCATCGGCGCACTGGGCTTCGAGGCACTCGCCCTGTACTACGCCACCGCCGAGTCGCAGGAAGGCGCGAACGCATTCAGGGAAAAGCGGACGCCGCGCTTCCGGGGCATCGGAGCCGCCTCGAGCGACACCCGCTGACCGGCAGGAGCACCCCATGCAGGAAACAGCTCTGCAGCCGGTATGGCATCCCCCCGCCGACTGGCGCGACCGCACACTGATCGGCGAGCTCGCCGGCCTGCTCGGCGCGCAGGACTATGAGGATCTGCTGGCGATCTCGCTGACCTCGCCGTCCCGCTACTGGCAGACCGTGATGAGGCATCTCGGTTTTGGCTGGCGCACGCCGCCCGGCGCTCTGAGCGAGGGCGGTCCGGAGTGTCCTCGCTGGTTTCCCGGAGGCGAACTCAACTGGGTCGACAACGTGTTTCGGCGTGCGCAGGCCCGGCCCGCCGATGCCGCGGCGGTGATCGCGGAAGCGGAAGACGGCCAGGCGCGGACGCTGACCTACCGCGAACTGCAGGCGCTGGTATTGCGGCTGGCCGGCGGTCTGGCCGCACTGGGCATCGGCCACGGGACGCGGGTCGGCCTGATGATGCCGATGGGCATCCCGGCCGTCTCCACGCTGCTGGCCCTCTCGGCGCTGGGCGCGATCGCGGTGCCGCTGTTCAGCGGCTTCGGCGCCGCCGCGGCCGCCACCAGGCTCGAACTGGCGCAGGCGCAGTTCCTGGTGGCGAGCGCGTCCTATCGGCGACGGGGCGCGACGGTGTGCATGGCCGGGACACTGAAGGCCATCCAGGCGCAGTGTCCGGGCCTGCGGCTGATCGTGGACGGGGACGGCAGCAGTGTGGACGGCCCCTCGCACGCCTGGGCCGAACTGGCGACGGCCGCTGCGCTGGACGGGCCGCGCTGCATGGCCGCGCATGACCCGTTCATGATCGTGTTCACCTCCGGCACCACGGGCCGGCCCAAGGGCACGGTGCACACACACGGGGGCTTTCCCCTGAAGATCCTGCACGACTGTGCCTACCACTTCGAGCTGCGGCCGGGCGACCGTTGGCTGTGGCCGAGTGACATGGGCTGGATCGTGGGGCCGATCAGCACGGTGGGCGCCCTGTCGCGCGGCGCCGGGCTGGTGTGCTACGACGGTGCGCCCGACTTTCCCGGCCCCACGCGGATGGCCGAACTGATCCGGCGTCACGGCGTGACGCATTTCGGCGCCGCGCCCACCCTCGTGCGCAGCCTCGCGGCATCGGGCGCTGATTTCGCACAGGAGCCCCTCGAGAGCCTCCGCGTGCTGATCCTGGCCGGCGAGGTGATCGACCCCGAGCACTTCGACTGGTTCTTCACGTCATTCGGAAGGCGTCGCCTGCCGGTGATCAACTACACCGGCGGCACGGAGGCCTCGGGCGCGCTGCTGGCGAACGTGCCCGTGCGGCCCATCAAGCCCTGCGGCTTCAACAGTGCATCGCCCGGCGTGGATGCCTATGTCGGCGACGAAGCCGGGAGCAGGCTGGCGACGGGCACCGGCGAACTGGTCGTCGGCGCACCGTTCCTCGGCATGACGGCCGGCTTCTGGGGAGAGCCGGAGCGCTATCTCGAGAGCTACTGGACGCAGCGGCCCGGCCGATGGAGCCACGGCGACCTGGTCTCGCGGGATGCGGACGGCCACTTCTACGTTCTGGGACGTGCGGACGACACGCTGAAGATCGCGGGCAAGCGCGTGGGGCCTGCGGAGGTGGAGGCTCCGGTGCTGGAATTGCCGGAGGTCCGCGAGGCCGCGGCGGTCGGGCTGCCGGATCCCGTCAAGGGGCAGAAGCTCGTGCTGTGCATCGTTCCGCGCGATCTGCCTGGCGACGGGGTCGCCGATGCGGCAGGCCGGCGCATCGAAGAGGCGCTGGGCAAGCCATTCCGCCCCGCGCGCATCCACATCGTCGGGCAACTGCCGAAGACCCGCAACGGCAAGATCATGCGACGTGTGGTGCGCAATGTGCTCTGCGGTCTCTCCCCCGGCGACCTCAGTGCGCTCGAGAATCCGGACGCCATAGAAGGGCTCCGCTTCCTGTCCGAGAAGACGCACCCTCGCGTCGGATGAGTGCGGTCGCGTCCGCGCGTGGGCTCGGAGCTGGCCAATTGCGGCCTGGCGCTGCTCGACGGCGTGGACGTGAAGGACATCGTGCTGCCCGGCGGGATGCAGGTCATCCTCGCGCAGGTGGTCGAGGCCGGCAGGTCGGACGAACCGACGCAATGCGTCGCCGCGATGAGACCGCAGCGACGCGCTCGCCGCTCAATGCGGTCAAGGTGATGGAAGGCAACCCGTCGCCCTGCGACTGAAGGAGCTCGAGACGTTGAAGCGCATGCCGAGCGCACCGACTGGATCTCCGTCAGCCGCGGAACATCGTTGGAAGGCGCATGCGCTCACGACGAGAGGAACTGTGGGCTGCTGCCGGTTCCGTTGACACCGACCTAAGCTTCTTGAGCTTTCTCGAA
>NZ_JBIQNC010000171.1:6839-10607 GCF_044462705.1 Xenophilus sp. | reverse complement strand
TCCGCGGTGCCGCGCCCGTCAGGGCCGGTCGCCCAGCGGCGTGTTCTGGCCCGCGCTGGGCCGGGCGGAACCGCGCGGCACCCCCGGCACCACGGGGCGGCCCGGCGGCTGGCCGACCACCGGCGGGCGGCCGGGGGACGGGACGCCGACCGCCGGCGGCCGCCCGGGCGGCATCACGCCGGGCCGTGGCACCGGCGGGCGGCCGCCCCAGCCCGGACGCACGCCGTGGTAGGGATAAGGCCGGCCGCCCCAGTAGCGCGGGCGGTTGTAGACGTCGATGTCCACGTAGGCCGGGACGCCGATCACGGCCGGGCCGGGATCGTAGTAGCCCGGCCCGTAGCCATAGCCGTCGTAGTAATTGGGGTCGCCGTACACGGCACAGCCGCCCAGCAAGGCCGCAGCGCCCAGCAGGCCTGCGCCGGCCAGCCACCGTCTCGTCGAATTGGTCTTCATCGGGCCACTCCTTCCGGGTCGTTCAGATTGACAAGACGATTGGAGCGCCA
This sequence comes from Xenophilus sp., assembly GCF_044462705.1. NCBI lineage: Bacteria > Pseudomonadati > Pseudomonadota > Betaproteobacteria > Burkholderiales > Comamonadaceae > Xenophilus > Xenophilus sp. The sequence continues at coordinate 10,104 of NZ_JBIQNC010000171.1, read as the reverse complement.
GTGCCTGAAGAAGGCTCCGGCGATCCGGTAACGACGGGTAAAGTCAAGGTAAAGAAACGCCCGGATCGTCAAATCTGTCGCAGCAGATCCAGCATGCCGGCCTCGTCCAGCACCTCGATGCCGAGTTCCCGCGCCTTGTCCAGCTTGCTGCCGGCCGCCTCGCCGGCGACCACGTAGCTGGTCTTCTTGCTGACGGAGCCGGCGACCTTGGCGCCGGCGGCCTCCAGCCGCTCCTTGGCCTCCTCGCGCGAGAGCGTCGGCAGCGTGCCGGTGATGACGAAGGTCTTGCCCGCCAGCGGCAGCACCGCGCGGAGTGCGGGCTCGCCCTCCTCCCAGTGCACGCCGGCAGCGCGCAGCTGCTCCACCACCTCGCGGTTGTGCGGCTGCTGGAAGAAGGTGTGGATGCTCTGCGCCACCACCGGGCCGACGTCGTCCACTTCCAATAGAGCTTCCTCACTGGCGTCCATCACGGCGTCGAGCCCGCCGAAGTGGCGGGCCAGCTCCTTGGCCGTGCTCTCGCCCACGTGGCGGATGCCCAGCGCGAAGAGGAAGCGCGGCAGCGTGGTGGACTTGGAGTGTTCCAGCGCCGCCACCAGGTTGGCCGCCGACTTCTCGGCCATGCGGTCCAGCGCCGCCAGCGTGCTCAGGCCCAGCTTGTACAGGTCGGGCAGCGTGTGGATGGCCCCCCCGTCCACGAGCTGTTCCACCAGCTTGTCGCCCAGGCCCTCGATGTCCATGGCGCGCCGGCTCGCGAAATGCAGCAGCGCCTGCTTGCGCTGCGCCGGGCAGAACAGCCCGCCGGAGCAGCGATGGTCCATGCCGCCGCGCTCGCGCACCACATCGCTGCCGCACACAGGGCAGTGGCGCGGCATGCGGAAGTTGGGCACGTAGCCGGTACGCGGTTCCGGCACCACGCCCACCACCTCCGGGATCACGTCGCCGGCGCGGCGCACGATCACGCGGTCGCCGACGCGCACGCGCTTGCGCCGGATCTCGAACAGGTTGTGCAGGGTGGCGTTGCTGACGGTGGTGCCGCCGACGAACACCGGCTCCAGCTTCGCCACCGGCGTCAGGCGGCCGGTGCGGCCGACCTGGATCTCGATGCCCAGCAGCCGCGTCATCTGCTCCTGTGCCGGGTACTTGTGCGCCACGGCCCAGCGCGGCTCGCGCGACTTGAAGCCGAGCTGGCGCTGCAGCGCGAGGTCGTCGACCTTGTAGACCACGCCGTCGATGTCGAAAGGCAGGCTGTCGCGCGCGGCGGCGATGCGCGCGTGGAATGCCGCCAGCCCCTCGGCGCCGTGGACGACCGCCCGGTCCTCGTTGACCGGGATGCCGAGCGCGGCCAGCGCATCCAGCGTGGCCGAGTGGGTCGCGGGCATGTCCCATCCCTGCACGTCGCCCAGGCCGTACGCGAAGAAGCTCAACGGGCGCTGGCGTGCGATGCCCGCGTCGAGCTGACGTACCACGCCGGCCGCGGCATTGCGGGGGTTGACGAAGGTCTTGGCGCCGGCCGTGCGCTGGCGCTCGTTCAGCGCCTCGAAGTCGTCGCGCCGCATGAAGACCTCGCCGCGCACCTCCAGCACCGGCGCACTCACCCGCTTGAGGTAGTTCGGGATGGCGCCGATGGTGCGGATGGTGTGCGTCACGTCCTCGCCGGTCTCGCCGTCGCCGCGCGTGGCGGCCTGCACCAGTTCGCCCTGCTCGTAGCGCAAGTTGATCGCCAGCCCGTCGAACTTGAGTTCCACCGCGTAGGCCAGCGGCGGCACATCGGCGGGCAGCTTGAGCGCATTGCGCACGCCCAAGTCGAACTTGGCGGCGCCGGCGGGCGTGGTGTCGGTCTCGGTCTTGATCGACAGCATCGGCACCGCATGGCGCACGGGCGTCAGGCCTTCGAGCACGGCACCGATCACGCGCTGCGTGGGCGAATCGGGCGTGACCAGCTCGGGATGCGCGGCCTCCAGCGCCTCGAGTTGCTGATACAGGCGGTCGTACTCCGCGTCCGGCACTTCCGGATCGTCCAGCACGTAGTAGCGGTGGGCGTAGCGGCGCAGCAGCGCCCGCAGTTCGCGGGCCTGCGCGGTGAGGTCCTGGGTCATGTCAGTGGCGCCCGGCCGCCCGAAGGCACTGACGCGCCCCCTCGGGGGGCAGCGATACGCGAAGCGATGAGCGTGGGGGCAATTTCATTTCAACTGAAAAGACGCCGCGCCAGGGCGGAGCCCGCGGCCAGGTCGCGCTGCTGGAGCGTGTCGTAGAGCTGTTCGAGGTCGGCGCCGATGGCGTCCATGGTCTCCGTGCGCAGCAACTGGCCGTCGCCGTCGGTCACCACGCCGTCCATCTCGCGCGCCAGCGCCTCGGCGATCTCGCGCATGCGGGCGAAGGGCTCGGCGCCGCGGTCCACCTGCGGCACGTCCAGGCTCAGCGTCAGCTCGCGAATGGCCGACTGCGCCGGGTCGTCGGCCAGCGCCGCCTGCGTGTCGAAGGCCAGGCCGAGCACCGGCGGCGCGCCGGCGTCGCCGCCCGGCAGCACCATGCGGCCGGGGATCAGGCCGGCGACGAAGCCGTGGCGGGACGCGTTCTGCTGCACGTAGCCGGGGCTCCAAGCCGCGTGCCGGGCGCGCAGCACGAAGGCGAGCTGCGCGTCGTGCGCGCCGGCGAACTGGTCGAGCTCGCGCGCGCGGGCGACCTCGTCGAGCATCTCCGGGAACTCGGGGGCGCCGTTCACCGCGTCGGCAAAAGCCTGCGCCTTGACGACGAACTCGGAGTACTCGATCTCGTTGAGCGCACCGGTGCGGTTGGCGAGCTGCACGCCGGCCTGGAAGGCGCTGTAGCGCTGCCCGGCGGCCGGCGGCTCCCACTGGCCGGTGGCGGCGTTCAGGCCCTCGATGGCGATGGGCTTGCTGCCGGCGCGCCGCGTGGGCGGCAGCGCGGCCAGCGCGGCGGCGCCGGACACGGGCGCATCCAGCGCGACCGGCGCGATCACGTCGATCAGCGGATCGAGCCCGCCGCGGCGCTCGACCAGCACGCCCGGCGACTGGGCGGTGGGCGGCGGCAGGTCGGGGTCGAACAGCGGTTCGTGGCGGTCGGCGCTTGCGGCGTCGCCGGGATCGACCCGCAGCACCGGCTCCTCCGGGTCCGCTTCCGTTCCGCTGCCGTCGCCTTCCGGCGCGGCCGTGGGCGGGACGCCCGGCAGGTCGGGCTGCCGGGGCGCATTGCGGCGCGAGGTCCAGGTGTTGTAGGCGATCACGGCGGCCAGCACGAGGCCGCC
>NZ_JBIQNC010000171.1:0-6739 GCF_044462705.1 Xenophilus sp. | reverse complement strand
TCCGCCATTTCCATCGCGATCTTGTTGTGGCTGATGAAGAGGAACTGCGTTTCCTTGCTCATCGCGGTGACGAGCTTGGCGTAGCGCTCGGTGTTGGCGTCGTCCAGCGGCGCGTCCACCTCGTCCAGCAAACAGAAAGGCGCGGGGTTGAGCTGGAAGATGGCGAACACCAGCGCGATGGCGGTGAGCGCCTTCTCGCCGCCCGAGAGCAGGTGGATGGTCTGGTTCTTCTTGCCGGGCGGCTGCGCCATCACCTGCACGCCGGAGTCGAGGATCTCGTCGCCGGTCATGATGAGCTTGGCGTTGCCGCCGCCGAACAGCTCCGGGAACATGCGGCTGAAGTGCTCGTTGACGGTGTTGAAGGTGCCGCCGAGCAACTCGCGCGTCTCGCCGTCGATCTTGCGGATGGCGTCTTCCAGCGTGGTGATCGCCTCGTTCAGGTCGGCCGACTGCGCGTCGAGGAAGGTCTTGCGCTCGCGCGCGCTGGTCAGCTCGTCCAGCGCCGCCAGGTTGACGGCGCCCAGCGAGGCCACCTCGCGGTGCAGGCGGTCGATCTCGCCCGAGAGGCCGGCCAGCCGCACCTTCTCTTCCTCCACCGAGGCGGCCACCGCCGCCACGTCGGCCTGCGCGTCGGCCAGCAGTTGCTCGTACTGCTCGAAGCCCAGGCGCGCGGCCTGCTCCTTGAGCTGCACCTCGGTGATGCGCTGGCGCAGCGGGTCGAGGGCGCGCTCCAGTTGCAGGCGGCGCTCGTCACTGGCGCGCAGCTTGGCGGTGAGGTCGTCGTACTGGCTGCGCATGGCGCCCAGGGCCTGCTCGCGCTCCAGCTTGAGGGCCAGCGCGTCCTGCAGGCCGGCCTGCGCGGCGGCGTCCGACAGGCGCCCCAGCTCGGCCTCGGCACGCTCGCGCTCGTCGGCCAGCGACGTGGCCTGCTGCGCCGCCGTCTCGATGGCGCGCTGCAGCTCGGCGCGGCGCGCCTCCAGCGTGCGCTGCGAGAAGGCGGCTTCCTGCACCTGCCGCTCCAGGCTGCGGTGCTGCTCGCGCGCGGCGGCGAGCGCGCGGCCGGTCTCGATCACCTTCTCTTCGAGCTGGGCGTGGCGCTCCTGGCTGTCGGCCAGTTGCATGTCGAGTTCCTCGAAGCGGGCCTCGGCGGCGATGCGGCGCTCCTGCAGGTCCTCGAGCTGAGCGTCCACCTCGCCCAGGTCGGCGTCGAGCTGCTGGCTGCGGGCGCGGGTCTGCTCGGCCAACTGGCCCAGACGCAGGGTCTCGACCTGCAGCTCGTGCGCACGCGACTGCGTGTCCGCCGCCTCGCGACGCGCGGTGACGAGGCGCGAAGCGGCATCGGCGTACGACGCCTCGGCGCGGACCAGCGCGGTGCGCGCCTCGTCGTTGATCAGCGCCTGCGCCTTGAGCTGCCGCTCCAGGTTCTCGATCTCCTGCTGGCGCGCCAGCAGGCCCGACTGCTCCGAGTCCTGCGCGAAGAAGCCGACGCTGTGGGCGGTGACGGCATGCCCGTCGCGGACGTAGATCGTCTCGCCCGGCGCCAGGCGCTCGCGCTGGGCCAGGGCCTCTTCGAGGCTGTCGGCGGTGCAGCAGCCGTGCAGCCAGTGGGCCAGCACGGCCTGCAGGCCGGCGTCGTTGATGCGCAGCAGGTCGGCCAGCCTCGGCAGGCCGCTGCTGCCGCTGGCCGCCGGGGCGGCCGCGGACGGCGGGCTGTAGAAGGCCAGCTTGGCCGGCGGCGCGTCGCTGCCGAAGGCGCGCGCCATGTCCAGGCGCGAGATCTCCAGCGCGCCCATGCGCTCGCGCAGAGCCGCTTCCAGCGCGTTCTCCCAGCCCGCCTCGATGTGGATGCGGCTCCACAGGCCCTGCAGGCCGTCGAGGCCGTGCTTGGCCAGCCAGGGCGCGAGCTTGCCGTCGGTGCGGACTTTCTCCTGCAGCGCCTTCAGCGCCTCCATCCGGGCCGACAGCTCGGCCAGTCGCGCGCCCTCGGTGTTGACAGCCTGCTGCCGCTCGCGGCGGGCCTCGTCCAGCTGGGGCACGCTCTCCTGCAGGTCGTGCAGGCGCGCGTCGGCCTCCTCGGCCGCCTGCTGCGCCTCGGCGAGCTGCTGCTGCAGCTCGGCCAGCCGGGCCTCGTCCGGCGCGGCCAGCGCGTTGCGGTCGGCCCGCAGGCGCTCGCTGCGCTGGCCGAGCTGGCGCGACTGCTCCTCGATGTTGCGCTGGTCGGCGGCCAGCACCTGGATCTGCTGCTGCACCTGCACGACCGAGCCGCGCTGTTCGTTGGCCTCCTCCTGCGCACGCTGCAGCGCTTCTTCCAGCTCGGGCAGGCGGGCGTCGTGTTCCTCGAGCTGGGCGGCCAGGATCGCAGCCTGCTCCTCGGCGTCGACGCCCTGCCCAGCCAGCGTCTCGATCTCGGCCTCCGCGTCGGCGCGGCGGGTCTCCCACTGCTGGATCTGCTCGGCCAGTTGCACCAGGCGCTGCTCGACACGCTGGCGACCCTCGACGACGAAACGGATCTCGCCCTCCAGCTTGCCGACCTCGGCGCTGGCCTCGTAGAGGCGCCCCTGCGCCTGGTTGACCTGGTCGCCGGCGGCGTAGTGCGCCTGGCGGATGGTCTCCAGCTCGGCCTCGACATGGCGCAGGTCAGCGGTGCGCGACTCGAGGTCGTTCAGCGCCTTGTCGGCGTCGGCCTTCAACCGCGCCTGATCGGCCTCGGCCTCGCTGCGCTTGAGGAACCACAGCTGGTGCTGCTTCTTCGTCGCCTCGGCCTGCAGCGCGTTGTAGCGCGCCGCCACCTCGGCCTGCTTCTCCAGCTTGTCGAGGTTGGCGTTCAGCTCGCGCAGGATGTCTTCCACGCGCGTGAGGTTCTCGCGCGTGTCCGAGAGGCGGTTCTCCGTCTCGCGCCGGCGCTCCTTGTACTTGGAGACGCCCGCCGCCTCTTCCAGGAACAGGCGCAGCTCCTCGGGCTTAGACTCGATGATCCGGCTGATCGTGCCCTGGCCGATGATGGCGTAGGCACGCGGGCCCAGGCCGGTGCCGAGGAACACGTCCTGCACGTCGCGCCGGCGCACCGGCTGGTTGTTGATGTAGTAGCTGCTGGTGCCGTCGCGCGTGAGCACGCGCTTGACGGCGATCTCGGTGAACTGGCTCCACTGGCCGCCGGCGCGGTGGTCGGCGTTGTCGAACACCAGCTCCACGCTGGAGCGGCTGGCCGGCTTGCGGCTGGTGGTGCCGTTGAAGATCACGTCCTGCATCGACTCGCCGCGCAGCTCGCTGGCACGCGACTCGCCCAGCACCCAGCGCACCGCATCCATGATGTTGGACTTGCCGCAGCCGTTGGGGCCCACCACGCCGACCAGTTGGCCCGGCAGCATGAAGTTGGTGGGCTCCGCGAAGGACTTGAAGCCGGAGAGCTTGATGGAGTTGAGACGCACGGCGGGAGCCCTGATGCCAAGGCGTTGATTTGCAAGGAAAAATGCACGGAGCGGTGCGCTGCCGCCCGGGCCGGGAATGATAACGTGCGGCCCATGCGCTCCCTGCCCGCTTCCGTGACCTTTCCCCCGCGCCGCGCGCTCGTGTTGGCCGGCCTGGGCAGCCTGCTCGGGCTCGGCGGCTGCGGCGCCTTCAGCAACACCGAGCGGGCCGAGTCCTATTCCGGGCAGGAGTGGCTCGAATCCGGCGCCAACCGCATCGCCAACCTGGCGCTGCGCGACAACCTCCAGTCGATCCGCCGGGTGCAGCTCTCGCTGTACCGGCGCAACCCGCGCGAGTGGCGCAAGTGGGCCGCCAGCGCCGACGACGCCATCGCCCGCACCTGGGAGGCCGTCGAGCAGGACCGCCCCCTGCCCGAGCTGCGCGGCGCCACCAGCATCGACGCCGTGCGCCTGGCCTTCGAGACCGGCCCCGCGCCCGCCTACCAGGGCGACCGGGTGGCGGCGCTGGTGATCGGCTGGGCCGCCATGCTCAAGCAGGCCAACGGCGACACCTGGCGGCAGACCATGATCGACGGCGTGAGCGCCGAGAACGCCTTCCGGGCGGCGCGCAACTTCGAGATATCGCTGTGGCTGCTGGCCTCCAAGGCCGGGCCGGACGGCCAGCCGCTGCTGCTGTCGACCGAGATCAGCGGCCGCGGCCGCAACCTGGTCGTCGACCGGGAGCTGTCCAAGGTGGTGGCCCGCCTCGACCTGCTGGCCGCCCAGGCCGACGAGAAGTACCGCCGCGCCGCGCTGGACTTCAGCCAGAGCTGGCTGCTGGGCAACCTGGGGCCCTTCTTCGCGATGGTCTCCCGCTAGGAAGTATCTTTCCTTTTTCTTTCGATTCGGTATTATGTTTCCGTGAATAAGCGGGAACTCATCGAACAGCTCGCGCGCCGGCGCGAGGCACTGGGCCTGACGGCGGCCCAGCTCGCCGAACGCTCGGGCCTGACGGAGCGCTCCATCCGCAACGCGCTGGGCAGCCGCCAGGGCAACCCGCAGCTGTCCTCGCTGCTGGCGCTGGTGGGCGCGCTGGACATGGAGCTGCAGCTCGTACCGCGCGGCTTCGGCCCGGCCCTGGCCGAGGGTGCCGAGCCGGGCTACCGACCGGTGGTCACGCGCATCGGCCAGGCGGTGGCCGATGGCCTGCCGCCCCAGCCCCCCGCGCCCAGGTCCAAGCCATGAACGTCAAGATCCTCGAAATCGCCCTGGCCGGCCGCCGCTGGGGCAAGCTGTTCCAGTACGGCGACCTGTGCCGCTTCGTCGCCGAGCCCGGCGTGGTGGCCGAGCCGCCGCCGCAGGTGCTCTCGCTGTCCATGCTGGCGAGCGATGCCGCGGCGCAGTCCGCCCTCTGGGCCGACGTGCGCAACCCGCTCTTCAACGCCCAGGGCGGGCGCCTGCCCGCCTGGTTCCAGAACCTGCTGCCCGAGGGCGTGCTGCGCACCCACATCGCGCAGCTGCGCGGCTGCCGCGAGGACGACCACTTCGAGCTGCTGGCCGCCTGCGGCGGCGACCTGCCCGGCGCCGTCACGGCACGGCCGGTCGAGGTGGACCGCGCCACGCTCCAGCGGCTGGTGACGCAGGACCAGGACGCGCTGGAGATGTCCGTGCTGGCCGATCCGCTGCCGCAAGGCATCTCCGTCTCGGGCGTGCAGCCCAAGCTGGTGCTGGCCCGCCAGGGCCGGCGCTACACCGCCCGCGTGCGCACCGGCCGCGGCGTGCGCGTCATCGCCAAGCTGCCGGTGGCGGGGCGGCCGCACATGCCGCGGCTGGAGATGCTTTCGCTGCAGCTGGCGCGCGCGGCCGGCGCCGACGTGTGCCATGCCGAACTGGCGCCGCTCTCGGCCATCGAGGCCGAGCACGGCTACGCCCTGCCCGACGAGCCCGAGTTCCTGGCCGTCACCCGCTTCGACCGCGCCGGCGCGAAGCGCATCCACTTCGAGGACTTCGCGCAGGTCCTCGCCGTCGACCCGCAGGACAAGTACGCCGGCAGCTACCTGGCCATGGCGTTGGCGATGCGCGCCTTCCCCACGCTGGGCGAGGAGGCGATGCTGGAGCTGCTGCGCCGCCTGGCGGTCAACGACCTCCTCGGCAACCCCGACGCGCACCTGAAGAACTTCGGCGTGCTCTACCCCGACGGCCTCGTGCCCAGGCTGGCCCCCGCCTACGACATCGTGGCCTACGCGGCCATGCAGGGCGCGGAAGGCCATGCGCTGCCCCTCATGCCGCCCGCGCCCGGCACGACCGCCGCCGCCGCGCGCCGAAGCAGCCTGTTCACCCCGGCCAGCGTGCGCGACTTCTGCTTCGCCACCGGCCTGCACGAGCCGCGCGTGCGCCGGCTGGTGGCCGACACCGTGCGCCTGGCGCGCGAACACTGGCCGGCGCTGATCGAGACCGCCGCCCTGCCCCCCGAATGGAAGGCGCGGCTTTCGCGCCGGCTGGCCTCGCACCCGCTGCTGGACGGCATGGCGCGGCGCGGGCGATGACGTGCCCTCCTCCTAGAATGAACCGCACCTCTTCCGACGCCGCACGGCGTGCGCGCGGCGGCCCTTCCTCCACCGTTTTTCCTTCCCGAGTCCATCCATGAGCTCCCTGAACTTCATCGGCGGCGAAAAAGGCGGCGTCGGCAAGTCGGTCACCTCGCGCCTGCTGGCGCAGTACTTCATCGACCACAGCCGGCCCTTCGTCGGCTTCGACACCGACCGCTCGCACAACTCCTTCACCCGCTTCTACGAGGGCTTCGCCTCGCCGATCGTGGTGGACAGCTTCGAGGGGCTGGACAAGGTGGTCAACGGCTTCGAGCACAACCCGGCGCAGAGTGTCATCGTCGACATGGCGGCGCAGACGCTGGCGCCGCTGTCCCGATGGATCGGCGAGTCGGACCTGTTCACCGTCTTCAAGGAGCTGGGCGTCAACGTCAACTTCTGGCACGTGATGGACGACGGCCGCGACTCCAGCGACCTGCTGGGCAAGCTGGTCGACACCTTCGGCGACCGCGCCCACTACATCGTGGTGCAGAACTACGGCCGCGGCAGCGACTTCGCGATGATGCTCGGCTCGCAGTCGCTCGCCAAGGCGACGGCGCTGGGCGCGCAGGTCATCTCGCTGCCGCGCCTGCAGGAGGCGAGCATGCGCAAGATCGACGCGCACAACAGCAGCTTCTGGAAGGCCGTGAACGACAAGGAAGGCCCCGACGCCCTGGGCCTGCTAGAGCGCCAGCGCGTCAAGAGCTGGCTGGCGACGGCCTATGCGTCCTTCGACACGCTGCCGCT
>NZ_JBIQNC010000170.1:0-10631 GCF_044462705.1 Xenophilus sp. | reverse complement strand
TCCGTTGGAGTGAACGCCATGACCGACACCGCCCCCGCCCTGCGCGTGACCAGCTACTACCCCGTGCTCATGACCCGCGATGTGGCGGGCACCGCCGCCTTCTGGCGCACGCACTTCGGCCTGGCGCCGCTGTTCAGCAGCGACTGGTACGTGCACCTGCAGTTGCCGGGCAACGACGCGGTCAACCTCGCGGTGCTGGACGGCTCGCATGCCACCATCCCCGAGGCGGCGCGCGGCCGGTCGGCAGCGGGGCTGCTGATCAACTTCGAGGTCGACGACGTGGACGCGGTGCACGCGCGCCTGCTGGCCGCCGGCCTGCCGATGCTGCTGCCGCTGCGCGACGAGGACTTCGGCCAGCGCCACTTCATCACGCAGGACCCGAACGGCGTGCTGATCGACGTGATCAAGCCGATCCCGCCGAGCGCCGAGTTCGCGGCGCAGTACGACCCGTCAGCGCTGCCGCCGGCCTGAACGCCGGATGCGGCTCAATGCAGCGCGCCGCCGCTCTCGCGCAGGTCGCTCCCCTGCACGTCCAGCGCCGTGCGCAGCAGCAGGCGCACGCCCTCCACCTGCGTCGCCAGGGCCATGCTGGGCAGGCCCGGCCGCTGCGCCGACTGCGCCGGCAGGGCGGGCAGGTGCACGAAGCCGCCGCGCGTGCCGGTCAGCGCCGGCCGCGTCGCCAGCCGGTGCATCAGCGCGTAGAAGAGGTGGTTGCACACGAAGGTGCCGGCCGTGTTCGAGACCGTCGCCGGCACACCGCGATCGCGCAAAGCGCGCACGATGGCCTTGATCGGCAGGGTGGAGAAGTACGCGGCAGGGCCGCCCTCGACCACCGCCGCGTCCACCGGCTGGCGGCCGGCGTTGTCGGGGATGCGGGCGTCGTCGACGTTGATGGCCACGCGCTCCGGCGAGATCTCGGACCGGCCGCCCGCCAGGCCGAGCGCGACCACCAGGGCCGGCGCGGGCGCTTGGCCCAGCACCTCGTCCAGCCGCGCAGCGGCCTCCCCGAAAACGCAAGGCAGGCGCAGCGCCTGCACGACGGCGCCGTCGCCAATGGCCTCGCCGTCCAGCGCCCGCGCGACCTCCCAGGAGGGATTGACCGCGTCCTGGTCGAAGGGATCGAAGCCGGTGAGGAGGATGCGGCGGCGGAAGTCGGCAGCAGGCATGGCGGGAGCAGCGGAAACGCGGAGCCGCCAGCGTAGCGCAGCGGGCGGGCGTGTACCCTTCCCCGGCCCCCGTCCGCCTCTTCGACGAACCCATGCCCTCTTCCCTGTTCCCGCATCCCGCCGGCCGCCGCGCGGCGCTGTCGCGCCTGGCCGCCCTGCCCCTGCTGTGCTCTCCGCTGGCCCACGCCGCGCCCGCCCGCGGCATGCCGCCGGCGCCCGACCTGTGGCCGCGGCCGCTGCAGGTGCCCGGCGGCGTGGCACGTCTGTCGCTGGGCCCGGACGCCCGGCGGCCCGCCGCCACCGCCGCGGGTGGCGGCAAGGAGGCCGTGCCGCTGCTGGTGGTCGGCGACCCCATCGAATGGACCGCGCTGGTCGGCATCCCGCTCGCGGCCGCGCCGGGCGAGGCGCAGATCCGCGCCACCGGCGCCGACGGCGACGCGCGCACCCTGCGCTACACGATCGAGGCCAAGCGCTACCGCGAGCAGCACCTGACGGTGGCGCCGCGCACGGTGGACCTCTCGCCCGCGGACCAGGCCCGCTACGAGCGCGAGCGCGACCACCAGGCGAAGGTGATGGCGGCCTGGAGCGAGCCGCCGGCCGGCCTGCTACGCATGCAGGCGCCGGTGCCGGGCCGGCGCTCCAGTTCCTTCGGGCTGCGGCGCGTGTTCAACGGCCAGCCGCGCAATCCGCACAGCGGCATGGACATCGCCGCCGCCACCGGCACGCCGGTGCGCGCGCCGCTGGCCGGCCGGGTGATCGACACCGGCGACTACTTCTTCAACGGCGGCACGGTCTGGCTGGACCATGGCGGCGGCCTGCTGAGCATGTACTGCCACCTCAGCCGCATCGACGCGAAGGTGGGCGACGCGGTGCAGGCCGGCGATGCCTTCTGCGCCGTCGGCGCCACCGGCCGCGTGACCGGCCCGCACCTGCACTGGGGCGTGATGCTCAACCGCACGATGGTGGACCCGGCGCTGTTCATCTGAGGCGCGGGGGCGGCCGGAACACGCGCCGTTACAAAAAGGCGCTTGCGCCATACCAACTGGTATGCATGATCCATACCAACCAATCGGTATGGACATGACTTCCGCCCCCCGCCTCTCTTCCGCGCCGTCCACGGCGCCTGCCCGCACCCGGCTGCTGGACGCCGCCCTCCAGGTCATCCGCACCAAGGGCTACACCGCCACCACGGTGGACGACATCTGCGCCGCCGCCGGCGTGACCAAGGGCAGCTTCTTCCACCACTTCAAGGGCAAGGAAGACCTGGGCATCACCGCCGCCCACCACTGGGGCGAGGTGACGGGCGCGATGTTCGCCGCCGCCGACTACCACGCCCCGGCCGACCCGCGCGAGCGCGTGCTCGGCTACCTCGCCCTGCGCACCGCGCTGCTCGAAGGCGAGCTGCCCGACGTCACCTGCCTGCTGGGCACGATGGTGCAGGAGACCTACGCCACCCACCCCGCCATCCGCGACGCCTGCCAGGCGGTCATCCATGCCCACGCGGACACGGTGGCCGAGGACCTGGCCGCCGCCAAGGCCCGCCATGCGCCGCAGGCCGGGTGGGACCCTCAGGAGGTGTCGCTGTACTTCCAGGCCGTGCTGCAGGGCGCCTTCGTCCTGGCCAAGGCCGAGGGCAGCGCGGGCGTGGCGCGGCGCTGCGTCGCCCACCTGCGCGCCTACGTCGAGACCGTGCTGCTGCCGACGGCAGCGGCCCCGCCGGCTTCAGCAGACTGAAGCTTTCTTCCTTCCTTCATCCAAGGAGACCACCATGCCAGCCATGCACTACGTCGACGGCTTCGTCCTCGCCGTCCCCCAGGCCAACCAGGAGGCGTACCGCAAGCACGCCGACGACGCGGCCGCCGTGTTCAAGGAACATGGCGCGCTGGAGGTCGTCGAGTGCTGGGGCGACGACGTGCCCGAAGGCAAGCTCACCTCCTTCACCATGGCCGTCAAGCGCGAGGAGAACGAGGCCGCCGTGTTCTCGTGGGTCACCTGGCCGTCCAAGGAAGTGCGCGACGCCGCCTGGCCCAAGGTCATGGAGGACCCGCGCCTGCCCAAGGACATGTCGGCGATGCCCTTCGACGGCAAGCGGATGATCTACGGCGGCTTCCGCATGATCGTCCACCGGTGACACCCTGCCTTTTCTGGAGACGACCATGACCGACACCCGCGACCCCGATGCCTGCCACAGCGAACCGATGGCCGATGCGCACGAGCTGACGCTCACCCGCGTCTACGACGCGCCGCCCGAGAAGGTCTTCCGCGCCTGGACCGAGCCCGAGCTGCTGATGCAGTGGTTCGTGCCGCGCCCCTGGTCGCTGGCCCGCGTGGAGGCCGACCTGCGCCCCGGCGGCCGCTCCAACCTGGTGATGCGCGACCCCGACGGCAACGAGTACCCCAACGCCGGCGTCTACCTGGAGGTGGAGCCGAACCGCCGCATCGTCTTCACCAACGCCTACACCGAGGGCTGGATGCCCGCCGACCCGCAGCCGATGAAGATGACCGCCATCGTCACCTTCGAACCCGAGGGCGAGGGCAAGACCCGCTACACCGCGCGCGCCGTGCACTGGACGGCCGCCGACCGCGACACGCACGAGAAGATGGGCTTCCACGAAGGCTGGGGCCAGTGCGCCGACCAGCTGGGCGAGCTGCTCGCGCGCATCTGACGCCGCAGGACGACACGAGACCGCCATGCAGAAGATCACGCCCTGCCTGTGGTTCGACTTCCAGGCCGAGGAGGCCGTGGCCCACTACCTGCGCGTCTTCCGCAACGGGCGCGTCCTCGCCACCTCGCACTACGGCGAGACGATGGGCGAGCACCGCGGCAAGGTGCTCACCATCCGCTTCGAGATCGAGGGCCAGGAGTTCCTCGCCCTCAACGGCGGGCCGCAGTTCCCCTTCACCGAAGCCGTGTCGCTGAGCGTGGACTGCCCCGACCAGGCCGAGGTGGACCGCCTGTGGGACGAGTTGGCCGAAGGCGGCTCGCACGGGCCCTGCGGCTGGCTGAAGGACCGCTTCGGCCTGTCATGGCAGATCGTGCCCTCGGCCGTCGAGACGATGATGCGAAGCGGCCAGCCCGAGCGCATCGACCGCATGATGGGCGCCCTGATGCAGATGGGAAAGCTCGATATCGCACAACTCCAGGCTGCGTTCGACGGCGGTTGAGAGCCCCCGCTGCGTGCCCCGTCTTTCATGCGCGCAGATGCCGGCTGCGCGTACGCTGCAACGCAGCATCGCACGCGGGCGGCGGTGCGCCACAGGAGATCTGCATGAAGCGCAAGGCGACCATCCACGGCAACGTCACCTTCACGCCAGGCGACGGCGTGCCCATCGTGATCCCCGAAGGTCCGATCGAGATCGAGGAAACCGAAGACAGCGTGATCCTGGGCTGGGAGCAGGCCCAGGGCGTGGTGGGCTCCACCGCCATGCCGCGCATCCAGTACGACCAGTACGTCGAGGCCGGGCACATCCGCCCCGAGTGAGGCGCCGCCGGGCGTGCTCAGGCCGCCGCCGTGGCGGCGATGACTGCGCCCGGCAGCCGGTAGTGCCCCTGCTCGAACAGGTCGATGCCGCAGGGCAGCGACTCGACCCAGTCGAAGAAGTCCGCGATCGCCTGCCGCCCCGCGATGGGCGCGCCGTGCTGCGGCACCAGCATCGAGATGTCGAGCTGCCGCGCCATGTGCGTCCACAGCCGCAGGATCTTGTTCGACACCATGTAGCGGCGGTGGAAGCCCTCCATGCGCCGGATGTGCGGCGCCAGTTCGCGCACCGGCTCGCGCGCCTCCGCGCCGCTGGTGAGCGAGACGCCCAGGTCGCCAGTGAAGAGGATGCGGCTGACCGGGTCGTAGAAGTGGAAGTTTCCCTCCGAGTGCAGGAAGTGCGCCGGCAGCAGGTGCAGTGAGCTCCCGCCCAGCGGCAGGATGCCGCCGCCGTCGGGCACGCCGATCACCCGCTTGAGCGTCTTGCCGCTCTTGGCGAAGTGCGGCACGAAGCGCTCCCACACCCGCGAGATGACGAGCCGCGCCTGCGTCGAGGTGAGCCAGCGATCGAGCGAGGCAATGATGTCCGGGTCGGCGTGCGAGGCGAGGATGTAGTCGAGCTTGCCCGGCGTGAAGTGGCGCGACATGCCGAGGAACAGCTCGTTGAAGGCCATGTTCCCTCCCGGATCGATGACCGCGCCCTGCCCGTGGTCCACCACCAGGAACTGGTTGGCCTGAACGGCGGCGCCGTCCTCCTCCACCAGGTCGGAGAACATGATGCAGGCGTGGTTCGGATCGCGGTAGAGCTCGACGGGCAAGGGGCGGCCTCGGCAACGGGATGGCTGGAGGCCGCGACTTTATGCAACAACTGGACACATTCAATTGATACACATCAACCCCTGTGCTGGACCCGCTCACCCGCCCGCGTGCGCCTCGGCCAGGCACTGCGCGAACAGCGCCGTCGCCCGCCCCGGCTGCGGCGAGCGGCGCCAGATGGCGGCGAAGCGGCAGCGGTAGAAGAAGCGCTTGGGCGCCACCGCCACCAGTTGACCGGCCTGCACGAAGGGCTGGGCGTAGTGGTCCGGCAGGAAGCCCAGGTAGCGGCCCGAGAGGATCAGCAGCGCGATCGCCTCCTGGTCGTAGGCGGTGGCGCGGCGCGCCAGGCGCTCGCGATGGCTGAAGTCCATGTTGGGCGAGTGATAGCCCAGGCCGGCGAACTCGTGCCGGCGCAGCTCGGTCCAGCCGAGCCTGCGGTGGTCGGCACCGAAGAGCGGGTGCGCGCGGCCGGCGTACAGCAGCATGGTCTCGCCGAACAGGTCGGCGTAGGCGAGGCTCTGCGAACTGCGGTGCGTCGGGATCACGCCGACATGGAAGCGCCCGTCGATGATGCCGCGCTCGATGGCGTTGATGGAGGCCACGTGCACGTTCAGCGCCACGCCCGGCGCCTGCGCGCCGAAGCGCGCGATGGCCCCGGCGATGTGCGCCTGCGGGTTGCTGGCCGTCTTGTCGAACAGGGCCAGCTCCAGCTCGCCGCCCATGCGGCCGTGGATGTCGTCGATGCCGCTGCGGAAGGCGTCCACCGAGGCGAGCAGGCGCAGCGTCTCCTCGTACACGCGCTGGCCCTCGGCGGTGAGGGCGAAGCCGGCCCGCCCGCGCCGGCACAGCACGAGGCCCAGGCGCGTCTCCAGGTCCTTGACGTGGCGGCTGACGGTGGAGGTGCCGATGTTCAGTTCCAGCTCGGCGGCCGTCATGCCGCCGCACTCCGCCACCGCCTTGAACACGCGCAGCAGGCGCAGGTCCATGTCGCTGAGCTGGCCCAGCACGGCCCGATTCTTTACTTGCATGGATCGGCAAGTGAACAGTGAAAGACGGCCATTCTCGCCAGCATCGCCCGCGCCAACAATGGCGCCATGAACACCGCCCTCGCCTCCTCCCAGCCCACCGCCGCCCGCACCGACGCGGCTTGGCTCGAAGCCCACTGGATGCCCTTCACCGGCAACCGGCAGTTCAAGGCCGACCCGCGCATCATCGTGGAGGGCAAGGGCGCGTACTTCACCGACGCCGAGGGCCGCAGGATCTACGACGGCCTGTCGGGCCTGTGGTGCACGGGCCTGGGCCACTGCCGCACCGAGATCAGCGAAGCAGTGGCGCGCCAGGCGGCGAAGCTGGACTACGCGCCCGGCTTCCAGTTCGGCCACCCGCTCTCGTTCGAGCTGGCCAACAAGATCAAGGGCCTGATGCCCCAGGGCCTGGACCACGTGTTCTTCACCGGCTCCGGTTCCGAGGCGGCCGACACCTCGCTCAAGCTGGCGCGCGCCTACTGGCGCGCCAAGGGCCAGGGCACCAAGACGCGCCTGATCGGCCGCGAGAAGGGCTACCACGGCGTGAACTTCGGCGGCATCTCGGTGGGCGGCATCGGCGGCAACCGCAAGACCTTCGGCCAGGGCGTGGAGGCCGACCACCTGCCCCACACCCAGCCACCGATGGGCTCCTTCATCAAGGGCATGCCGGCCGAGGGCGGCGAGGCGCTGGCCAACCGGCTGCTGGACCTGATCGCGCTGCACGACGCGAGCAACATCGCGGCGGTGATCGTCGAGCCCTTCTCCGGCTCGGCCGGCGTGGTGATCCCGCCAGTGGGCTACCTGCAGCGCCTGCGCGAGATCTGCACGCAGAACAACATCCTGCTGATCTTCGACGAGGTCATCACCGGCTTCGGCCGCTGCGGCGCGATGACCGGCGCCGAGGCCTTCGGCGTGGTGCCGGACATCCTCAACTTCGCCAAGCAGGTGACCAACGGCGTGCAGCCGCTGGGCGGCGTGGTCGCCACCCGGGAGATCTACGACACCTTCATGAAGGCCGGCGGCCCCGAGTACCTGGTGGAGTTCCCGCACGGCTACACCTATTCGGCGCACCCGGTGGCCTGCGCCGCCGGCATCGCCGCGCTGGACCTGCTGGTGGCCGAGGACGGCCCCGGGCGCGTGCGGGCGCTGGCCCCGCACTTCGAGGCGGCCGTCCACAGCCTGAAGGGCGCGAAGCACGTGCTGGACATCCGCAACCACGGCCTGGCCGCCGGCATCACCATCGACCCGGTGCCGGGCGAGCCGGCCAAGCGCCCCTTCGAGATCGCCATGGCCTGCTGGAAGAAGGGCTTCTACGTGCGCTACGGCGCCGACACCATCCAGCTCGCCCCGCCCTTCATCAGCGAGAAGGCGGAGATCGACCGGCTGGTCAACGCGCTGGGAGAGGCATTGGCCGGGACGGCCTGACGCCGCCACACTGGACAAAGACCAAGCGCCCTTCCGGGCGCTTTTTTCATGGTGTCACTGCCGCGAGAGGACGGAGCTATACGACTGCGCGTCCGCACCATCGATCACTTGCTCCGCTCACGCCTCGGCCGAACGCGGTCTTCGGCAGAAAAGTCTCAATCAAAAACAGCGCAGAGAAGTCCTCAAGCCACCGTACAGCCGTCACGCCTCGCGAGACAGCAAGGCTTTGCGGATTGAACCAGACAGCCTGCACGCCGTATCGGGTCGGCGCCAACACGTCCGACTCAAGTGTGTCACCCAACATCGCGATCTCATCAATCGCGACCCCCATCCTGGTCGCCACGATGCGCCAGAACTCAGGCGTGTCCTTCTTGAGACCTAGCTCGGTGAAGGTGAAGATGTCTGAGAAGTGGTGACGCATCGCGCCACGCTCCAGGGCTTGCTCGACCATCGGCTTTGGCGCAATTGTCGCGTTGGTGGCAATGCATAGCGGGAAGCGCCCATGCAACCGATCCAGCATCTGTACGGCGCCCTGCACCACGTGCACCTCGGGCTACAGTGCCATAGGCAGATCCCGCGGGCCGTCGTCGAGCATGAGCGTGTCGCCCCAGTCAAAGCAAATGATGCGGACCGATGATGCGTTCATGCTTGATACGTCGGCTTCATGGCCGGCAACCGCCGGTCGCAGGCTGCCGCTGCGCCATCGCCGTGGTCGAGGCGCCGCCCTTCACCATGCCGGCCCCACCCGACGGCGCTTCAGATCGGCCGCGTGAGGTACACCGCCTCGCGCCCCACGATCGGCTCACGCGTGGGCATGAAGACGGTGCAGCCGTCGCAGGGCGAGACGATGCGGCGGTCGCCGTCGGTGGCGATCAGCTCGTCCTTGGCGAAGGTCTCGAAGCCGACCAGCGGGCGCGCGAAGCGGAAGTCCTTGGTGTGCACGAGGTGCGTCTGCAGCAGCTCGAAACGGCGCTGCGGCGCCTTCGGCGCGGCCTCGGCCGGCGGGTCGATCAGGCCGAAATGCGCCAGGAAGTCCAGCGTCACGGCCGTCGCCAGCTCGGCCGCCGAGCGCCTGAAATGCTGGCCGCACTCGACCACCACCGCCGTGCCGGGCCCCGGGCCGTCCAGCCCGTGGCGGCCGTACTGGATGAGCGGCACGCCCGAGCCCAGGCCCTGGGGCATCACCAGATGCACCGGCGGCCGGCCGATGGCCAGCGCGAGGGCGGCGTTTCGCTCGTAGGCGGGATAGACCCAGAAGGGCTCCACGTCCTGGCTGGTGGAGTGGATGTCGAGGATGTGGTCGGCCGCGTCCACCACCGCGCGCATGGCGCGGGCGCGCTGCAGCTCGGGGCTCTGCTCGCCGCCGTCCAGCCACTCGGTGGACCAGATGCGGTTCATGTTGTGCACAAGCTGGCGGCTCTCGAAGGGCTTCTCGATGTCGAAGCTCTCGTAGGCCGCCACGTTGGCGAAGCTCACGGTGAGCGTACCGACCTTCGGGCGCACGTCGGTGTCGAGCAGGTGGGTGGCGGCGACCATGCCGCAGATCTCGTTGCCGTGCGTGAGCGCGTTGATCAGCACGTGCGGGCCGGGGCGGCCGGACTCGAAGCGATGCACATAGTCCACGCCGACGTTCCCCTGGCGGTAGGCCGACAGGTCGCGGGGCAGGACTTCGAGCGAGGCGGGAACGGGCGGGGGCGTGTGGGTCATCCGGGCATTGTGGCGCTTCAGCCCCCGGCCTGCTGCGCGTCGGCGGTGCGGCCGGTCCAGCGCAGCACGACGAACTCCGCCGGCTTCACGAGGGCCACGCCGATCAGGCAGACGATGCGCCCCTCGTCCAGGTCGGCCTGCGTCATCGTGCTGCGGTCGCAGCGCGCCCACCAGGCTTCCTCCGGCTTCTGCCCGGCCAGCGCGCCGGCGCGCCACTCGGGCTGAAGGAAGCCGTCGACAGACTGGCGCACGCGCGTCCACAGCGCCTCGCCGTGGTGCTCCTGCGCGACCCAGCGCAGGCCGCGGCCGAGCGAGGCCTCGACCATGTCGAGCCAGCGGCGCTGATGGACGTAGCGGATCTCGGGGTCGCCGCCGGCCAGGCGCGCGCCCCACACGAGCAGCCCGCGGCCCAGAAACTCGCGCAGGCAGTTCACGCCCTGCGGGTTGAGCCGGTCCTGCTCGCCGGCGCTCACCGGCCACGCCAGGTGCAGCACGCCGGCCACCGGCAGACCGGCCGGCGCCTTGTGCACGCCCTGCGCCGCATCGCTGCGCGCGTACAGGCCCGCCACGACGCCGGAGGGCGGCAGCGCCAGCGCGGCGTCCATGCGGCCCGGCGGCGCCAGCGGATCGGCCACCACCACCCAGGGCCAGTAGAAGGCGGCGCGGCCGGAATCGACGGCCTGCCGCTGCGCCAGCGCCTGGTCGGCCGTGAGGTCCGGCGCGGCGTCCAGCACGGCGATGCGCCAGGCGCCCGGCCGTTCGGCATGCGCCACCAGCGCGGCCTGCAGGGCCAGCCGCTCCTCGAGCGCGCTGGCGCCGGGGGCGGCCACGGTGCGCACGTCCTCCAGCAGCGCGACCTGCGCCAGCGCGGCGGCGTAGCTGCCCGGCGTGGCCTCGTCGGCCAGCGGCGGCACCATGCCGTCGGTGCCGCCGGCCAGCTGCACTGGCTGACCTGCCAGCGCGCGCACGCGGTCGAGCAGCGCCCAGGCGGCCACCGCCGCGCCGAGGTGCAG
>NZ_JBIQNC010000169.1:8581-10711 GCF_044462705.1 Xenophilus sp. | reverse complement strand
CTCGTCGAAGGTGAAGCCGTACTGGAAGCCCGAGCAGCCGCCGCCCTGCACGAACACGCGCAGCTTCAGGTCGGGATTGCCCTCTTCGGCGATCAGGTCGGCCACCTTGGCCGCGGCGGCGTCGGTGAAGACGATCGGGTCCGGCATCGCGGCCGGCGTGGCGATGGTTTCGGCAACAGCGCTCATGGAATCGGTTCTCCGTGGGGGCGGCCTTCCAGGGGCGGAGGGCAGCCAATGAGGGGATGCTACCCCAGCCAAAGAAAAACCGCCTCGAGGGCGGTTTTTCCGGTGGCAGCAGCCAGGCAGGGGATCAGCGCTTGCTGAACTGCTTGCGGCGGCGTGCGGAGTGCAGGCCGACCTTCTTGCGCTCGACCTCGCGGGCGTCGCGGGTCACGAAGCCGGCTTGGCTCAGCAGCGGCTTGAGGTTCGCGTCGTAGTCGATCAGCGCGCGGGTGATGCCGTGGCGCGTGGCGCCGGCCTGGCCCGATTCACCGCCGCCGTGGACGTTGACCTGGATGTCGAAGGCCTCGACGTTCTCGGTCAGCACCAGCGGCTGCTTGGCGATCATGATCGAGGTCTGGCGGCCGAAGAACTGTTCGATCGGCTTGCCGTTGACCGTGATCTTGCCGGTGCCCTTCTTGAGAAACACGCGGGCGACGCTGGACTTGCGACGGCCGGTGCCATTGTTCCAATCACCAATCATCTCAAGACTCCTCAGATTTCCAGCGCCTTGGGCTGCTGCGCGGTGTGCGGATGCTCCGCGCCGCCGTAGACCTTCAGCTTCTTGATCATGGCGTAGCCGAGCGGGCCCTTGGGCAGCATGCCCTTGACGGCCTTCTCGAGCGCGCGGCCGGGGTGCTTGGCCTGCATGTCGCGGAAGTTGGTGGCGGTGATGCCGCCGGGATAGCCCGAGTGGCGGTAGTACACCTTGTCGGTGGACTTGGCGCCCGTGACCTTGAGCTTGGAAGCGTTGACGATGACGATGAAGTCGCCCGTGTCGACGTGAGGCGTGTAGATGGCCTTGTGCTTGCCGCGCAGTCGGAGGGCCACTTCGCTGGCGACCCGTCCGAGAACCTTGTCGGTTGCGTCAATCACAAACCACTCGTGCTTCACGTCAGCGGGCTTGGCGCTGAACGTAGACATGAGATTTCCTTGTAGGGAAGCGGTTCGGCAGGCCCTTTTCCACGGTCGGTCTTCCTCTTGTCACGGGAAGCTCTTAGGTGGGAGTCGGCTTTTTCCTCCCCTTTTCCTGGAAGGAAGCGCCGTCTTGCCGCGGGGCCCGAATCGCTGCAAAGCCCGCCATTCTAGCGCGCCGGCACGGATTTGCCCAGGGGCGGCCCCGAAGCACGACAATCGCCCCTCGCGCCGCCCCGGCGGCAAGCCTTCTTTTCGCCTGCGCCACCTGCCCCATGTTCAGCTACCGCCACGCCTTCCATGCCGGCAACCATGCCGACGTGCTCAAACACACGGTGCTGATCGCCGTGCTGGAGCACCTGCTGCACAAGGACACGCCGCTGACCGTGGTGGACACCCATGCCGGCGCCGGCCTGTACCGCCTGGACGGCGACTACGCCGGCACCAGCGGCGAGGCGGCCGAGGGCGTGCTGCGGCTGCTCGCCGGCACGCCGGGGCCGACCCCGCCGCCGGCCCTGGCGCGCTACCTGGAGGTGGTGCGCGGCTTCAACCCCGGCGGCGGCAGCCGCGTCTACCCCGGCTCGCCCTTCATCGTGCAGCGCCTGCTGCGCCCGCAGGACCGGCTCAAGCTGTGCGAACTGCACCCGACCGACGCGCGCACGCTGGCCGCCAACGTCGCCCAGCTGGAGGCCGGCCGCCAGGTGGCGGTGCTGCGCGAGGACGGCTTTGGCGCGGCGACGAAGTTCCTGCCGCCGCCCTCGCGCCGGGCGATGGTGCTGGTGGACCCCAGCTACGAGATCAAGACCGACTACGGCCGCACCGCCGCCTTCGTGGGCGAGGCCCTCAAGCGCTTCGCCACCGGCGTCTACGTGGTCTGGCACCCGATCATCCCCCGGCCCGAGGCGCACGACCTGCCGCGCCGCCTGCGCACCCTCGCCACCCGCGCCGGCAAGCCGTGGCTGCACGCCACGCTGACGGTGAAGTCGAGCAAGGTCG
>NZ_JBIQNC010000169.1:0-8481 GCF_044462705.1 Xenophilus sp. | reverse complement strand
CGCGCCGGCAAGCCGTGGCTGCACGCCACGCTGACGGTGAAGTCGAGCAAGGTCGCGGCCACGCCCGACGGCCAGGCGCGGCGGCCCGGCCTGCCGGCCAGCGGCATGTTCGTGCTGAACCCGCCCTACACGCTGGCGGAGCAGTTGCGGCCCGCACTGGCCTGGCTGGCGCCGCAGCTGGCGCAGGACCGGCACGCCGGCTTCACGCTGGACGGCGCATCGGCCTAGGCCCGTGGCACAGGCGGGCGGCATGCCGCCGGCCATGCGTGCAGTTGTTCACGCTGTCCGCCGTTTCATCCTGTAGGTTGCAAAAAATCGACTTCCGGTCTATTTCCACCTCGGCCCTCCCACCCTACATTCGGGCCCGTCACACATCGGGCATTCGGGGGAGAGGTACGTGGACAAGCGGGCATTCGCACGCTGGCTGGCGCTGGCCGTGTGCATCACGGCGGCGGTTCCGGCCCAGCCGCAGGAAAGAAGACGGGTCGACACGCTGGCGCGGATCCAGGCAGAGGGCGTCATCCGCATCGGCGTGCGCGACAACGCGCCGCCCTTCGCATATCAAGACACCGCCGGCAGGCCGGCCGGATTTTCATGGGAGGTGTGCCGCGCGCTCGTGCGCGAGCTGGAAGTCCAGCTCCGGCGGCCGATCGAGATCCGCACCACGCCCGTCTCACTGCCCGGCTCCTTCGAGATGCTCGCGGACGGCCGCATCGACCTGCAGTGCGGCAGCACGACGCACACCGCCGAGCGTGCGCACAAGGTCGACTTCAGCCACACCTTCTTCGTCTCGGGCATCGTGGTGTCCTACCGGAAGGACGAGGTGCGCTACGCGCATCCGCTGCAGTTCGGGCGGGTGGGCGTCGTCGCCGGCTCGACCGCCGAGGGCATCATGAAGAAGCGGGCGGCGCAAGGCGGCGCGGCCCGGATCGAGGCCGTGGTGCCGGTGCCCGGCTACGACGCCGGCGTGGAGATGCTCAAGAGGAAGCAGATCGACACGCTGTTCGCCGACAGCGTGCTGGTGCCGCTGGACCCGGAGATCGCGCGCCGCGGCACGCTGGAGACGGTGGAGCCCTATGCGCTCATGCTGCGCAAGGGCGACCGGGCCTTCGGCGAGCAGGTCGACCGGGCCCTGGTGAACGTCCTGCACAGCCCCGCGATGCTGCAGATGGCGCAGGCCGCCAAGCTGGATGGCAAGATCAATCACCTGACGCGAGAGATCTGGCGCCGGCCTTCGCGCGACCCCGCGCCGCAGATGTACTGACGGGAACTACCTGCGCCGGCGGGACGGACGAGGCGGGGCAGCCTTGCGCGCGGCTGGCGCCGGGGGTGCCGGGTCCGCGTCGGCGCCGGAAGAACCGTTCTCGGCCGCGTCCACCGGCACGCCGTTGCAGCGCCCGCCCTCGGCGCCGATCAGCGTCAGCGCCACTTGCTTGATGCCCAGGCCGATCATGTCGAGCTGCTCGGCGGCGGCCCGGCTCAGGTCGATGACCCGGCCGGCGGCGTAGGGGCCGCGGTCGTTGACGCGCACCAGCACCTCCTTGCCGTTGACCAGGCTGCGCACGCACACGCGGGTGCCGAAGGGCAGCTTCTTGTGCGCGGCGGTGAACGCGCCCATGTCGAAGCGCTCGCCGCTGGCCGTCCTGCGCTGGTGGAACTGGATGCCGTACCAGGAGGCGCCGCCGCGCTCGTACACCTCGCCCGGCGGCTGGTCGCCGGGCGCGCCGTCGTCGGGCGGCAACTCGTCTTCGGCGCGGCCGATCGCGAGGTCGTAGCGCACGGAGGGCACGCGGGAGCGCGGCGCCTCCAGCGGCGTGCCGGCCTGGCGGGCCAGCGGCTTCAGCGGCTCCGCGGAAGCACCCGCCGCGGCCGGCGGCTCGCCCGGCGGCGTGGTGCAGCCGCCCAGCAGGCCGACCAGCCAGGCCACGCCCAGCCAGCGCGCCCGCCCGGCGATCACCCGTGCCGCCCTCATGCCCCCCAGCCCAGCCGCTGCAGCACGCCGAGCGTGGCCTGCGACTGGTTCATCGTGTAGAAGTGGATCGCCGGCGCGCCGCCCGCGCGCAGCCGCTCGCACAGTTGCGCCACCACATCCAGCCCGAAGGCGCGGATGGAGGCGACGTCGTCGCCGTAGGCCTGCAGGCGCAGGCGGATCCAGCGCGGGATCTCGGCGCCGCAAGCGTCGGAGAAGCGCATCAGCTGCGCGGAGCTCGTGATGGGCATGATGCCCGGCACCACGGGCACGTCCAGGCCGAGGGCCCGCGCGTCCTCGACGAAGCGGAAGTACGCCTCGGGGCTGAAGAAGTACTGCGTGATGGCCGAGTCGGCCCCGGCCTGCACCTTGGCGGCGAAGGCCCGCAGGTCGGCCTCGGGGCTGCG
The DNA here is from genome assembly GCF_044462705.1 of Xenophilus sp. Lineage (NCBI taxonomy): Bacteria > Pseudomonadati > Pseudomonadota > Betaproteobacteria > Burkholderiales > Comamonadaceae > Xenophilus > Xenophilus sp. Next base: position 6,105 of record NZ_JBIQNC010000169.1, on the reverse strand, counting down.
CGCCTGCGGGTGCACCTCGGGGTAGCAGGCCACCTCGATGTGGAAGTCGCGCCCGGTCTCCTCGCGGATGAAGCGCACCAGGTCGCTGGCGTACTGGAACTCGCCGCCGATGCCGTAGCCGCTGGGCAGGTCGCCACGCAGCGCCACCAGGCGCTTCACGCCCATCGCCTTCAGCTCGGCCAGTTGCGTGCGCACCGTTTCGCGCGTGGCGCCGATGCAGGAGAAGTGGCTCGCGGCATCGACGCCCTCCTGCAGGATCTCGCGCACCGCGCCGAAGGTACCGGCCTGGGTGGAGCCGCCGGCGCCGTAGGTGACGGAGCAGAACTGCGGCTTCATCGCGTAGAGCTGCTGGCGCACCGCACGCAGCTTGACCACGCCCTCGGGCGTCTTGGGCGGAAAGAACTCGAAGCTCAGGGAGAGCGGGGAGGCGGTCGTCATGTTTTCCTCAACACCATCAGGAACTCGCGGTTGCCGTCGCCGCCCAGGATCGGGCTGTCGTGCCAGCCGGCCCAGGCCAGGCCCAGCGCGTCGGCGGCACCGCGCAGCTTGTCGCGTACTTCGTCGTAAGCGGCCGCGTCGCGCACGATGCCACCCTTGCCGATGCGGCCCGGCTGCAGCTCGAACTGCGGCTTGGCCAGCAGCAGCATGCAGCCGCCGGCGGCCAGCAGCGGCGCCAGCGCCGGCAGCACCAGCGCCAGCGAGATGAAGGACAGGTCGCCGGCCACGAGGCCGAAGCCGCCCGGCGGCAGCGCGCCGCCCAGGCCGGCGGCGGTCAATGCACGGGCGTTCACGCCCTCCAGCGCCGTCACGCGCGGGTCGGCACGCAGCCGTTCGTGCAACTGGCCATGCCCCACATCCACGCCGACCACGCGCGCCGCGCCGTGGCGCAGCAGGCAATCGGTGAAGCCGCCGGTGGACTGGCCCACGTCGAGGCAGACCAGGCCGGCGGCATCCACGCCAGCCAGGCGCAGCGCGGCCTCCAGCTTCAGGCCGCCACGCGAGACATAGCGCGTCTCGGCGTCGTCCTCCGGCTGCAGCTCTGCCGCGGGCGGCAGCTCCTCGCCGTTCTTGGCGACGCGCCTCCACGCGCCGCCCGCCAGCCGCCACTGCACGCCGGCCGCGATCAGCCGCTGCGCCTGCGCACGCGAGGCGGCCTGGCCGCGCTCCACCAGCAACTGGTCGGCGCGCATCGCAGCCCCTCGCTCAGTAGCGATAGGTATCGGGCTTGTAGGGGCCCTGCACCGGCACGCCGATGTAGGCGGCCTGCTCCTTGCTCAGCTTCGTGAGCTGCGCGCCCAGCTTCGACAACTGCAGCCGCGCCACCTTCTCGTCCAGGTGCTTGGGCAGCACGTAGACCTTGCCCGGCTGGTAGTCCTTGGACTTGGAGAACAGCTCGATCTGCGCGATGGTCTGGTTGGCGAAGCTGGAGGACATCACGTAGCTGGGGTGGCCGGTGGCGCAGCCCAGGTTCACCAGGCGCCCCTTGGCCAGCAGGATGATGCGCTTGGCGGGCTTCCTGCCCTGCCTGGGGAAGATCACGTGGTCCACCTGCGGCTTGATCTCTTCCCACTGGCAGTGCTTCTCCAGCGAGGCGACGTCGATCTCGTTGTCGAAGTGGCCGATGTTGCAGACGATGGCCTGGTCCTTCATCGCCGCCATGTGCGCGTAGGTGATGACGTCCTTGTTGCCGGTGCAGGTGACGAAGATGTCGGCCTTGTCGGCGGCCTCTTCCATCGTCACGACACGGTAGCCCTCCATCGCGGCCTGCAGGGCGTTGATCGGGTCGATCTCGGTGACCCACACCTGCGCCGACAGCGCGCGCAGCGCCTGGGCCGAGCCCTTGCCCACGTCGCCGTAGCCGCACACCACCGCGATCTTGCCGGCCACCATCACGTCGGTGGCGCGCTTGATGCCGTCCACCAGCGACTCGCGGCAGCCGTACAGGTTGTCGAACTTGCTCTTGGTCACCGAGTCGTTGACGTTGATCGCGCGCAGCGCCAGCGTGCCCTTGGCCGACATCTCCTGCAGGCGGTGCACGCCGGTGGTGGTCTCCTCGGTCACGCCGATGATGTTCTTCAGGCGGCGGCTGTACCAGGTGGGGTCATCCTTAAGGCGGGCCTTGATGGCAGCGTGCAGGATCTTCTCTTCCTCGCTCTTGGCCTTGCCCAGCGCCTTGATGTCCTTCTCGGCGCGCGCGCCCAGGTGCATCAGCAGCGTGGCGTCGCCGCCGTCGTCCAGGATCATGTTCGGGCCTTCGGCCTTGCTGCCCTTGAGGCCGAACTCGAAGATGCGGTGCGTGTAGTCCCAGTAGTCCTTCAGCGACTCGCCCTTGATGGCGAACACCGGCGTGCCGGCGGCCGCGATGGCGGCGGCGGCGTGGTCTTGCGTCGAGAAGATGTTGCACGAGGCCCAGCGCACCTCGGCGCCCAGCGCCTGCAGCGTCTCGATCAGCACGGCCGTCTGGATCGTCATGTGCAGCGAGCCGGCGATGCGCGCGCCCTTGAGCGGCTGGCTTTTGGCGTACTCGTCGCGGATCGCCATCAGGCCGGGCATCTCGGTCTCGGCGATGGCGATCTCCTTGCGGCCCCAGGCCGCCAGGCCCAGGTCGGCGATCGCGCAATCGACGTTGGTCAGTTGTTTGGAAGTGGCAGGCGCGTTCATCAGTGCTCCAGTTGCCGCGAGGGCGGGTTGAGACAGGCGTCCACGTTCTGGGGAAACAGCTCACCGCACAGAAGCGTGGGCGAGCGTCGTTGCGGGAAGAAGAGTTCCGAGCCTCGCATCTGCGCCGCCCTGCCGGGCGGGAGACGCTGCAACGCTCCTCGGAATCCGCGGGATTTTAATGGGAACGGCTACCCGCCGGCGCCGTCCACCTCGAAACGCACCCCTTGCGCCAGCGGCAGCGCGCGGCCGTAGTTGATGGTGTTGGTGGCGCGGCGCATGTAGCCCTTCCAGGCGTCGGAGCCGGACTCGCGGCCGCCGCCGGTGTCCTTTTCGCCGCCGAAGGCGCCGCCGATCTCGGCACCGCTGGTGCCGATGTTGACGTTGGCGATGCCGCAGTCGCTGCCGGCCTGCGACATGAACTGCTCGGCCTCGCGCAGCGACTCGGTGAAGATGCACGAAGACAGGCCGTGCGCGGCGGCGTTGTTCAGCGCGATGGCATCCTCCAGTCCGGCGACGCGCTGCAGGTACAGGATGGGCGCGAAGGTCTCGCGCAGCATGGCGGCATGCTGCACCTCGGTCTCCACCAGCGCGGGGCGGACGTAGAAGCCGCCCTCGCAGCCGGGCACAGCGACGCGCTCGCCGCCCCACACGCGGTTGCCGTGCACATCGCGGCACTCGGCCAGCGTGCGCTGCATGGCCTCGAAGGCGGCGCCGTCGATCAGCGGACCGACCAGCGTGCCCTCGGCCGCCGGCTGGCCGACGCGCAGCGAGGCGTAAGCGCGCTGCAGCCGCTCTCGCAGCGGCTCGTACACGTCGGGGTGCACGAAGGCGCGCCGCAGCGTGGTGCAGCGCTGGCCGGCAGTGCCGGCGGCGGCGAACACGATGGCGCGCGCAGCCAGGGCCAGGTCGGCGCTGGGGCGCACGATGGCGGCGTTGTTGCCGCCCAGCTCGAGGATGCTGCGCTTGAACTGCTGCGCACAGGCGACGCCCACCGCACGCCCCATGCCGGTGGAGCCGGTGGCACTGACCAGCCGCACCCCCGGGTGCGCCACCAGTGCCTCGCCGGCCTCGCGCCCGCCCAGCCAGAGCTGCGCGACCGCCTCATGGCCCGGCGCGGCCTCGCGCAGCGCACGCAGCAGCAGGCCGTGCGCGGCCAGCGCCGACAGCGGCGCCTTCTCGGAAGGCTTCCACACCACGGCGTTGCCGCACACCAGCGCCAGCGCCGCATTCCAGGACCACACCGCCACCGGGAAGTTGAAGGCCGAGATCACGCCGCACACGCCGAAGGGGTGCCAGCTCTCCAGCATCTTGTGCTCGGCGCGTTCGGAGGCGATGACGCGGCCATGCAACTGGCGCGACAGGCCCAGCGCGAAGTCGCAGATGTCGATCATCTCCTGCACCTCGCCGCGGCCCTCGGCGGTGATCTTGCCGGTCTCCAGCGTCACCAGCCGGCCCAGCGTGTCGCGGTGCCGGCGCAGTTGCTCTCCGAAGGCGCGCACCACCTGGCCGCGCGCGGGCGCCGGCAGCGCCGCCCAGCGCGACTGCGCCGCCGCGGCGGCTTCGGCCGAGGCCTGCTGCGCCCGCTCGCCGGTGCGCGGCAGCCAGGCCAGCAGGGCGCCGTCGATCGGCGAATGCACGGGCCAGGCCACCGCCGCATCGGCGGGCGCGGCAGGCAGCGTCAGGCCCAGCGCATCGAACAGGGCCTGCAATTCGGGATGAGGGCAGCGGTCATGGTGCGAACTCCTTCTCTGCACAGTCGGCACCGGGCGTTTGCGGCGCACGCTCAGCGTAGACGGCACCGAAGCGGTTGGCCAGCAGCGCCGCCAGCGGCACCTGCTGCGGGCCGACGAAACCGGCCTGCGGCAGCACGCCCTGCACCACCAGGTCGAGCGCCGCGCAGATGCCGGCGGCCGTGCAGCGCTGGATGGCCGACAGCGCGTGTCCGTCGAGTTCGGCGCCCAGGATGCGCACCGAGAAGCGTTCGCGCGCCAGCCGGCCGCCGCGCAGGCCGCTGGCGCGCGCCGCGATCAGCACCACGTCGTCCAGCGTGGTGCCCAGGGCCGACTCGAAGATCTCGCGCAGCAGGTCGCGCCGCTCGCGCAAGCGCAGGTCGTTCAGCAGCAGCTTCATGATGGCGCCGTGCCCCGGGTAGCGGATCGACTTGTAGTCGGCCCGCCGCACCGAGGCCGGCAGCGTGTGCGTCAGCGTGCCGAGCCCGCCGGAGGTGTTGAAGGCCTCGTAGGCCACGCCGTCCAGCACCAGCCGCTCCAGTCCTTCGAGCGCCGGCAACTCGACGCGCCGGCCGTCGGCAATGGCCTCGCAGGGGTTGCAGTACTCGTTGATCAGCCCCTCGGTGCTCCAGGTGAGCTTGTAGCGCAGCGCGTTGTCGGGCCGGCGCGGCAGCGCGCCCACGCGCAGGTGCAGCGCGGCAGGCTGGTCGAAGCGCGCCGCCAGCGCATGGCCCAGCACGCCGACGAAGCCCGGCGCCAGCCCGCACTGCGGCATCAGCACCGTGCGCGCGCCCTCGGCCAGCGCCTGGATGGCGCGGGTGCTCGGCACGTCCTCGGTCAGGTCGAAGTAGTGCACGCCGGCCTGCTTGCAGGCGGTGGCCGCGTCCACCGCGCAGTGGAAGGGCAGCGCGTTGAGCGCGGCGTGGCAGCCGCGCACCGCGCGCGCCAGCGCGGCGGCGTCGTGGCCGTCCAGCGCCAGCGTCTCGCAGCCCAGCGCCGCGGCCAGCGCCAGCCGCGCCGGGTCGCGGTCGGCCACGCGCAGCGTGTAGCCGCCGGCATGGCGCAGCATCAGCGCGATGGCCAGGCCCATGCGGCCGGCGCCGAGCACGGCGACCGGCACGGCGGCGGATCGAGAGGCGATGGAGGCGGTCATGACAGGCTCCTCGAAGCAGCGGCAGGTGCCTCGATGCTAGGCCGGAGTGCCGACGATCCGCAGCCCCCGATCCGTCGAAGAACGCCTTCGTGGTTGTCGAAGCGGCGACCGGCTCCTACATTCCGTCGTCATGGACGACACCGACCGCCGCCTGCTCGCCCTGCTGCAGGCCAATGCGCGCGCGCCCACGGCCGAGCTGGCGCGCCGGCTCGGCCTGGCGCGCACCACCGTGGTGGCGCGCATCGCGCGGCTGGAGCGGGAAGGCGTGGTGGCCGGCTACGGCGTGCGCCTGGGCCGCCGGCAGGAACAGGGCGCGGTGCGCGCCTGGTGCGCGCTGAGCGTGCAGCCGCGCAGCAATGCGGCGGTGCTGCGCGCGCTGGAGCGGCTGCCCGAGGTGGAGGAAGTCTTCACCGTCAGCGGCCAGTTCGACGTCCTGGCCTTCCTGCGCTGCGAGACGCACGAGCAGCTGGACGCCCTGCTCGACCGCATCGGCCAGACCGAGGGCGTGGACCACACGCAGACCTCGATCGTGCTCAGCCGCAAGCTGGACCGGCGGCAGGC
>NZ_JBIQNC010000168.1:0-10730 GCF_044462705.1 Xenophilus sp. | reverse complement strand
AGGCCATGCACGAGACCGGCGTGCCCGAGGACCTGCGCACGCGCCTGGCCCAGTCTTTCTTCCAGACCGCGGACTGGATGCGCAACAAGGGCGGCTGAGCGCCCGCCGGGCCTTCAGCGTCCCGCCGGCGCCAGCAGCACCACCAGCGCCCCCGCGCCGCCCTCGGCCGGGCGGGCCTGCACGAAGGCCAGCACCTCCTTCTTCTGGATCAGCCAGCGCTGCGCCTTGAGTTTGAGCACCGGCTGCCTGCCGGGCGAGCCCAGGCCCTTGCCGTGCACCACCCGCACGCAGCGCACGCCCTGGCGGTGGGCGGTGCGGATGAAGGCGCCGAGCGCCTCGCGCGCCTCGTCGCTGCGCAGGCCGTGCAGGTCGATCTGCCGCTGGATGCTCCATTCGCCGGCGCGCAGCCGGCGCGTCACGTCGGTGCCGATGCCGGGCTGGCGGAAGCTCATCTGGTCGTCGGCGTCGAGCAGCGTGCTGACGTCGAACTCGTCCGAGAGCGATTCCCGCAGCACCGCCGCGGCGTCGAGCTGCTGCTGCACCGGCCGCGGCGCCGGCGGCGCGGGCGACAGCACCACCGCGGGCTTGTGGCGCAGCGGGCGGGTGGCGCCGCGGTCCGCGCCGATGGCGCGGGCGAACAGGTTCTGCTCGGCCTCCCGCCGCCGCGCCTCGGCGGCCCGCGCCGCGGCCTCGGCGGCCTCGCGCTCGCGCTGCTTGGCCAGGGCGCGCTGCACCTGCTTCAGCTCGGCCAGGCTCTTGAGGGCAGGGGTCTTGGCAGGCATGCGGGCAGTGTCGCACGCACTGCGCCGAGGGTCAGAGCAGGCCGGCTTCGGCCATCGAGAGGGCCTGGCCGGGCGCGACGATCACGTGGTCCAGCACGCGCACGTCCACCAGCGCCAGCGCGGCCTTGAGCGTCTGCGTCAGCGTCTCGTCGGCGCGCGAGGGTTGCACGCTGCCGCTCGGGTGGTTGTGCGCCAGCACGACGGCGGCGGCGTGGTGGTGCAGGGCGCGCTTGACCACCTCGCGCGGATACACGCTGGTCTGCGCCAGCGTGCCGCGGAACAGCTCCTCCAGCGCGATGAGGCGGTGCCGGCTGTCCAGGAAGAGGGCGGCGAACACCTCGTGCCCGTGCCCCGACAGGTGCAGTTGCAGGTAGCGCTTGACGGCGTCGGGCGCCTCGAACACCGTGCGCTCGCCCAGTTGCTGGGCCATCGCGCGGCGCGCCAGCTCCAGCACGGCGATCAGCTCGGCGCGCTTGGCGGTGCCGCCCAGGCCCCTGATGCGCCGCAGGTCCTCGGCGCCGGCCTGGAGCAGCCCGGCCAGGCCGCCGAACTCGTCCAGCAGGCGCTGCGCGAGTTGCAGCACGTTGCAGCCGGCCACGCCGGTGCGCAGCAGCAGCGCCAGCAGTTCGGCGTCGCCCAGGGCGGCGGGGCCACGCGCCAGCAGCTTCTCGCGCGGGCGGGCGTCGGCCGGCAGGTCGGTCAGGTTCACGGATCTCCTCCCCGGGGGCGCGGGAAGCACCCCTCTTCTAAAATCGCCGGTCCAGTTTATCGGGGCGCTTCCCTTGTCTTCGCACACCACCGACGCGGTGGTGCAGCCCGGCTCCTTCCTCACGCTGCACTACCGCCTGGCCGGCCCGGCCGGCGACATCATCAACACCTTCAGCGACAAGCCGGCCACGCTGTCGCTCGGCACGGGCGAGCTCTCGCCCGCGGTGGAGCAGCGCCTGCTGGGCCTGCCCGAGGGCGCGCACCGGACCTTCGAGCTGCCGCCCGGCGAGGCCTTCGGCGAGCGCAACCCCGAGATGCAGCAGTGGGTGGCGCGCTCGCTGCTGGCGCAGATGGGCGACCCGGACGAGCAGTACCACGCCGGCGACGTGGTGCAGTTCCCCACGCCCGACGGTGCCGGCAGCTACGCCGGCGCGGTGATGGAGACCAGCGAGACGGCGGTGCGCTTCGACTTCAACCACCCGCTGGCCGGGCAGCCCGTCACCTTCGAGGTGCAACTGATCGGCGTGCTGTGAACATGGGCGGCGTCAATGAGATCGTCCTGGCCGAGCCGCGCGGCTTCTGCGCCGGGGTGGACCGCGCCATCGAGATCGTCGAGCGCGCGCTCGCCAAGTTCGGCGCGCCCATCTACGTGCGCCACGAGATCGTGCACAACACCTACGTGGTCAACGAGCTGAAGGCCAAGGGCGCGGTCTTCATCGAGGACCTGGCCGAGGTGCCGCCGGGCGCCACGCTGGTCTTCAGCGCCCACGGCGTGAGCAAGGCGGTGGAGGCCGAGGCGCAGGCGCGGGGCTTCTCCATCTTCGACGCCACCTGCCCGCTGGTGACCAAGGTGCACGTCGAGGTCGCCAAGCTGGCGCGCGAGGGCTACGAGTTCATCATGATCGGCCACAAGGGCCACCCGGAGGTCGAGGGCACGATGGGCCAGCTCGACCACGGCATCCACCTGGTGGAGGACGTGGAGGACGTGGCGAAGGTGCAGCCCGCGCAGACCGAGAAGCTGGCAGTGGTGACGCAGACCACGCTCTCCGTCGACGATGCCGCCGAGATCGCCGCCGCCGTGCGCACGCGCTTTCCCAAGGTGCGCGAGCCCAAGCAGCAGGACATCTGCTACGCCACGCAGAACCGGCAGGACGCCGTCAAGCTGCTGAGCCCGCAGGTGGACATCGTCATCGTGGTCGGCAGCCCCACCAGCTCGAACAGCAACCGCCTGCGCGAGCTGGCCGAGCGCCTGGGCACGCCGGCGCACATGGTCGACTCGGCGGCCGAGCTGCAGGCCGAATGGTTCGACGGCCGCTCGCGCGTGGGCCTGACGGCCGGAGCCTCCGCGCCGGAGGTGCTGGTCGCCGAGGTGATCGAGCGCATCCGCGCGCTGGGCGCGGTGTCGGTGCGCTCCATGCCGGGCATCGAGGAGAAGACCAAGTTCCCGCTGCCCAAGGGCCTGCGGCTCGACGACATCCCGCCGCCGCAGCACATCTCATGACGCAGCACATCGACGACGACATCGACTGGCACGCCGAGATCGGCGCCGCCGCCCGCCGGCTGGGCGGGCACGTGGGCCCCTTCCTGCGCGAGACGCCGCTGTGGCGCCTGCCCGCGGCGGCGCTGGGCGTGGAGGGCGCCGGCGAGGTCTGGCTGAAGCTGGAGCACCTGCAGACCAGCGGCAGCTTCAAGGCGCGCGGCATGCTCAACCGGCTGCTGGCCGGCGACATCCCCGAGGCGGGCGTGGTGGTGGCTTCCGGCGGCAATGCCGGCATCGCCACCGCGGCGGCGGCGCGGCACCTGGGCGTGCGCTGCGAAGTCTTCCTGCCCGGCGTCTCGTCCGAGGCCAAGCGGCAGCGGCTGCGCGCGCTGGGCGCGCAGGTCAGCGTGGTGGGCGAGGTGTATGCCGATGCCCTGGCCGCCTGCCTGGCGCGCCAGCAGGCCACGGGTGCATTGCTCACGCACGCGTACGACCAGGTCGAGGTGGTGGCCGGCGCCGGCACGCTGGGCCTGGAGATCGAACGCCAGGCCGGCGCCGCGCCCGACGCGGTGCTGGTGAGCGTGGGCGGCGGCGGCCTGGCAGGCGGGCTGGCGGCCGCGCTGGCCGGCCGCTCGCGCATCGTCGCGCTGGAGCCCGAGGCCGCGCCCACCCTGTTCCGCGCCCGCGAGGCGGGCGAGCCGGTGGACGTGGAGGTGGGCGGCATCGCCGCCGATTCGCTCGGCGCGCGCCGCATCGGCAGCCTGGCGTGGCGGATCGCGCAGCGCCACGTGCAGGAGGCGCTGCTGCTGTCCGACGACGCCATCCGCGCCGCCCAGCAGTGGCTGTGGCGCGAGATGAAGCTGGCCGTCGAACCCGCCGCCGCGCTGCCGCTGGCCGCGCTGCACAGCGGCGCCTGGCGGCCCGCGGCCGGCACCGCCACCTGCCTGGTCATCTGCGGCGCCAACGTCGATCCCGCCACGCTGGGCTGAAGCGCCGGCATCGGGCCTTTCCCTAGAATCGCCCGATGCTCGACATCAACCTGCTGCGCAAGGACCTGCCCTCGGTCGTCGCGCGACTCGAAACCCGAAAAAAGAACCAGCCGTACCTCGACATCGGGCGCTTCACCGCCCTCGAGGCCGAGCGCAAGCAGCTCCAGACCCGCACCGAGGAGATCCAGGCCCGGCGCAACGCGCTGAACAAGCAGATCGGCCCGCTCAAGGCCAAGGGCGAGCCGGTCGATGCGCTGATGGCCGAGGTCGGCGTGCTCAAGGCGGAGCAGGAGGCGTCCGCCGTCCGCCTGGACGAACTGCAGCCCGAGCTGCAGGCCCTGCTGCTGGCCGTGCCCAACCTGCCGCACGAGAGCGTGCCGGCCGGCGAGGACGAGAAGGACAACCTCGAGGTGCGCCGCTGGGCGCCCGTGGGCGGTGAGGGTGCCGACGCACCCGCCTTCGCCTTCGAGCCGCGCGACCACGTGGACCTCGGCGCGCCGCTGGGGCTGGACTTCGAGACCGGCGCCAAGATCGCCGGCGCGCGCTTCACCTTCATGAAGGGCCCCATCGCACGGCTGCACCGCGCGCTCGCGCAGTTCATGCTCGACGTGCAGACACAGCAGCACGGCTACACCGAGTGCTACGTGCCCTACATCGTCAACGCCGACACGCTGCGCGGCACCGGCCAGCTGCCCAAGTTCGAGGGCGACCTGTTCGCCGCCAGGAAGGGCGGGCAGGAAGGCGAGCCCGTGCCCGACACGCAGGCGCTGTACCTCATCCCCACCAGCGAAGTGCCGTTGACCAACTACGTGCGCGACACCATCGTGCCCGAGGCGCAGCTGCCGCTGAAGCTGACGGCGCACACGCCCTGCTTCCGTTCCGAGGCGGGCAGCGCGGGGCGCGACACGCGCGGCATGATCCGCCAGCACCAGTTCGACAAGGTCGAGATGGTGCAGATCACGCACCCCGCGAAGAGCTACGAGGCGCTGGAAGAAATGACGCGCCATGCCGAGGCCGTGCTGCAGGCGCTGGAGCTGCCCTACCGCGTCGTGCTGCTGTGCACCGGCGACATGGGCTTCGGCTCGACCAAGACCTACGACCTGGAAGTGTGGCTGCCGGCACAGGACACCTACCGCGAGATCAGCTCGGTGAGCAACTGCGAGGCCTTCCAGGCCCGGCGGCTGCAGGCGCGCTTCAAGAACGCGCAGGGCAAGAACGAGCTGCTGCACACGCTCAACGGCTCGGGCCTGGCGGTGGGCCGCACGCTCGTCGCGGTGCTGGAGAACCACCAGCGCGCCGACGGCTCCATCGCCGTGCCCAAGGCCCTGCAGCCCTACCTGGGTGGCCTGGAGGAACTGCGGCCCTGAAGCGGGGCCGGAGCGATTCTCTCTGCTAGAATCGCAAGCTTCGACAAATTTGCAGCTTGTGGAGAGGTGGCAGAGTGGTCGAATGTACCTGACTCGAAATCAGGCGTACGTGCAAGCGTACCGTGGGTTCGAATCCCACCCTCTCCGCCAGGACTAGGCCCATGATGGTCCATTACAGACCACCGGCCACCCCCAGAAGCCCCGCTAGACGGGGCTTTTTCATGCACGGTAGTCCACGGTAGTGCTTTGACAGCCACGGCCAAAAGGGGGCAAATTTGGGGGAACGGGGAGCAAGATGCCCCCGGTTTTCTGGAGATTCCCCCACCATGCCGCTTACCGATACCGCGTGCAAGAACGCCAAGTGCCCGCCTGACAAGTCCCGCGCTCGCTTTGCCGACAGTGGCGGGCTCTACCTCGAAGTTGTGCCCACGGGCGGCAAGCTCTGGCGCTGGAAGTACCGCTTCGCCGGCAAGGAGAAGCGCCTCGCCATCGGCAGCTATCCCGCGATCAGCCTGGCGCAGGCCCGGCGCGCACGTGACGATGCGCGGCTGACCCTGAAGGCAGGGCGTGACCCGGTGGCCGTGAAGAAGGACGCCCAGCTTGCCGAGCGGGTACGGCTGGACAACACCTTCGAGGCCGTCGCCCGGGCCTGGTTCGACCACTGGAAGGACGCGCGCAGCGCCCGGCACGCCGAGTACGTGCTGCGCCGGCTGGAGGCGGACGTGTTCCCGGACCTGGGCAAGATGCCCGTCGCCGAAATCACGGCCTCAAGGCTGGTGGCGATGGCCAAGAAGATCGAGAAGCGCGGCGCGCTGGACATCGCCAAGCGGTCATTGCAGACGTGTGGCCAGGTCTTTCGGTACGCCATCGCCCACGACATGGCTGAGCGCAACCCTGCCGCCGACGTGAAGCCCTCGGACGCCCTCAAGCCTCGCGTGAAGCAGCACTATGCGCGGCTGGACGCCAAGGAGCTTCCCGAACTGCTGCGCAAGATGGAAGCCTACGCAGGCGCCCCGTACACCCGATTTGCCATGCAGCTGATGGCGCTGACCTTCGTTCGCACTGGTGAGCTGATCGGCGCGCGGTGGGACGAGATCGACCTCGACGCTGCCGAGTGGCGCATTCCTTCCGAGCGGATGAAGATGAAGACGCCGCACATCGTGCCGCTGTCCAAGCAGGCCGTCGAGGTGTTGAAGTGCCTGCACGAACTTCGCGGCCTGTCTGGCCTGGTGTTCCCTGGCGAGCGCGACCACGAGAAGCCGATGAGCAACAACACGATCCTGAAGGCGCTGGAGCGCATGGGCTACAAGGGCAGGATGACGGGGCACGGCTTCCGCGGTGTCGCGTCCACGATCCTGCACGAGCAGGGGCACCGGCACGACATCATCGAACTGCAGTTGGCCCACGCTGAGCGCGACGAAGTTTCGGCCGCGTACAACTTCGCCACCTACCTACCGCAGCGCCGGAAGATGATGCAGCAGTGGGCCGATCATCTGGACCATCTGCGCGCGGGCGCGAAGGTGCTTCCATTCAAGGCGGCGTGATGGCCGGCAAATCGATAGCGGCAGATGCCACGATGGTGCGCAAGCTCCTGAAGTCGGCCGAGGAGTTTCACTTCGCCGCTGAGCTTTGCAGATCGAAGATGGATATGCAGAAGCCGGAGTCATGGCTGCTGGCTCCGCAGATGACCAACTACGCTCTAGCCTCCGAATTGGCATTGAAGGGCTTGCAGGGTCATCACCTTGGGATCATTACGCACGGCCACGATCTGGAGGCGCTGTGCAAGAGTTTGCCTGCTGCGTCCATCGACAAGATCCGTGGGCCGGACTACTCTGATCAGAGCTTCTGGGCCGAATTGAAGAAGTGCCGCCGCACCTTCGAGGAGTGGCGCTACACGCACGAAGCCGGACAGATACGCGCTCATCTCTTCTTCATTCAAGCGTTCGCGCGGTCCTCCATCGGCGTGCTTCACGAAGAGGTCGCCGGGCCGCACTCGCCCCTGTAGTCCAATCTCAGGCAGCCGTGGCGGCGAAGCTGGCCAACCTCAAGGCCGGCGACAACCAGCACAAGGCAGGTCCGGCAAATTTGCCGGACCACAGCATCAGCCAAGCCCAGGCCGCCGAGATGCTGAACGTGAGCGAGCGCAGCGTGCGTGCAGCGGCGACCTGCTGCGCGGGCTGCTGGACTTCGTTGACGGCGATGGTGGCCCCGATGCCTTCGCCGCCGCTCTGTTCGCGCACCCCGAAATCGGCCCGCTGATCCCCTTTCACTTCGACGTGATCCGCGACTACCTGGCCGAACAAGCGGACACCTACCGCGACATGGTGAGGTCGATCACTGACAGCCTCGCCTACGGCATGTCTGCCGCGATGAAAAAGAACCTGCGCCGATAAGGAGGAAACCTCATGAAGGACGCAAATGAAAAGCCCCAAGGTCGCGCCAACGACCGAGGGGCCAAGAGGAATACCAACGAGAGCCTTGATCGTACCGCCATCCTGCGGTCGAAGTCCACCACCGGCACGGCCCAGCGCGAGCGCATCCTTGCCGCCCTGCGCAGTGGTCCCAAGACCAGCTATGACCTGCGCCGGCTGGGGTGCTATCAGGCGCCGGCTCGCGTGAAGGAGCTTCGGGACCGCTTGGGCTACGAGATCGAAACCCAGCGCGTGACGCTGACAGACGGCTACGGCTACACCCACGCCAATGCCGCTCTGTACACGCTGCGCGGCGAACCGCAGGAGGCAGTGTGATGCATGGCCTCCAAGTTCAAGAAGGACAGACGGGACGCCGGCCGGTTCATCATGATCCCGGTCCCCGTCATGGAAAGCGAGCCCTACAAGGCCCTTGGATCGTCCGCCAGGGCGCTTTTGCTGGACATCGCGTCTCAGTACTGCGGCGACAACAACGGGCGACTCCTGGCGGGCTGGAAGTTCATGTCCGAGGAGCGGGGTTGGCGGTCGAACAACACGCTGCTGGACGCCAAGCGCGAACTGCTGGCCAGCGAGTCGCTGGTGGTCGAAACCCGCATGGGCAAGTTCCCCAGCACCTCGGCATGGTTCGCCTGCACGTGGTGGCCGCTGGACTGGTGCCCCGACATGGAAATGCCAGTCAATGCCTTCCCTCGTGGTGGGTACAAGAGACTGAAGCAGCCCCTGTAGATGGCTTCTCTAGATGTTGTGCAGTTTCTGCACAAGGGAGACGGCGAAATTGGGGTCGTACAGGTGCAGTTTCTGCACCTAGAGATGAGGCTCCTTGTGCAGTTTCTGCACCTGTAGGGGGCCTCTCTTGTGCAGTTTCTGCACTAAGCGCCTCAATTTTCGGGGCCGCCACGAAAGGCGGTGCGGCATGACCTGGGCCGAAGAGATTCCGAGCCTGTCCATCGCGCTGCTGCCCAACGGCAACCTGCGGCTGGAAGACGAGAGCTTTGGCGAGAGCGCCGTAGTCGATGTCCATCCCTGCCAGCTTCGCCTGATGGCTGAGAAGCTGGGCCTTGTCCGCGAGGTGTCCGCTTCCGATGCGGACATGCTGCGGACAGAGCGGGAACGGGCTGCGCAGGCCATCGCCGATCTTGAGAGGCTGATCCCCTGGCTGGAGATGTTGGAGACGCGGTGCTCGCAACTGCACGACAACATCATGGGCGTGAGCCAGGCCGGGCATGAGGACGTGAACATCGAGATCGCGCAATCCGCTGCCCTGGCCGACATCGCGGAGCAGGTTCTCAGGGACGCTCAGGCGGCACTGTCACGCCATGTCACGCAGCCGCCCCGCCCGTGTCCCGCGGGACAAGAAGGTGGACCCGGGGTTCCCCTTCGATCCGCACCGGGTGCGGATCATGCAAAGACCCCCGAAAGCGGTGGTGTTCAAGAGCCCCAAAAACGGGTGTCTTCGGCCCGGCAACTTGACCTTGTCGCGGAGGCCGCATGAACGCCCTCGGCTCGATTGGCGACCGCCTGCGTGAACAGGAAATCCAACTCCAGGGCGAGCTGCGCCGCAAGCAGATCAACGAGGCGACGTACAACCAGTACATCGAGGTTGCGCGGGACACCTACACCCGAGAGGTGGACATGTACAAGGAGCGCACCAAGGCCATCGAGGAGGCGCAGAAGGACTGGCTCAACGGCGCCAGCGAAGCCTTCGCCAACTACTACGACGAGGCCATGAACAAGGCCAAGCACATGGAGGAGATCGTCGGCAACGGACTCAAGAGCCTGGAGGACCAGTTCACAAACCTCCTCACCGGCAAGGGCTTCGATGGCAAGGCGCTTCTCGAAGGCATCGGCAACGACCTCTCCCGGGCCTTCGTGCAGGAGAACATCGTCGGGCCGCTCGCCGGTCTTGCGAAGGACTACCTGGGCGTGAGCCTCGGTGGCGTCGGCAAGATGGGCACGCAGTCCAATCCGATGTTCGTGAAGCTGGTGGACCACCGGGTTCACCTCGCGCTATACCTACCTCGGCGTCAAGCACGTCTTCTGAGCCGGGCCCTCGCGCGGTGCTCCGCGCTCCGGGCGTCGGCCATCCTGCGCGGTTCCGCCGTACGGAAGCCGCGCGGACTTTCCGGTGTGCCGGCGAGCCGCCGTTTCCAGAATGAATGCGTGTCCATTCCAGAGACCGCCATGCACAGACGTCATTTCATCCGCGCTGCGGCCGCTGCCGCCGTGCCGCTGCCCGCGGCGCACGCGCAGGACGCGCGAGGATGCCGGGCCACAGCGCGCGGCCCGCCGCCATCTCGGCGAGGAAGCCGGTGGTCTCCACGAAGCGGTTGCGGTAGGTGGCGCGCCCGTCCTCGAAGTGCATCGCGTGGAGCATCCCGTCGCCGTCGTAGGGGTGGTAGATGCCGAGCGATTCGTGCACGGGGTTGTGGGTGTTGCGGACGTAGATGCCGTGCAGGTCGCGCGGGATCTCGCCGATGACCTTCATGCTCGCGGTGTCCGCCACGCACTCGGTGAACATCGGTGCGTAGGGGCCGCGCAGGAACGGGTGGTCGGTGTCGGCCGGCAGGGTGTTGGGAACGGTTCGGAGGATGTGGTGCATGGGTGCGGCGCCGGGAGATTCCGCTGGGCATTCTCCGGACCGCCGCGGCGGCGGAGAAGCCTGCGGCGTGCGCGCTTCCGCACAGTGGAACCGTCCGGCTGAAGCTGCCGCCGCCATCGCCGTGCCGGCGGCCCCGCGCGTGTCGGCATCCGCTGACCCACGGGCATGGCGTTCCTACACGGTTGCAGGGATGGAGACGACGGTGGCTCGGCTGCCGCTGGCCGCAGCATGCAAGCGTCGACGACCCGATCGACGTTTTGCCTGCACAAGGAGATCACATGTCACACCGCAGTCCCATCATCGCTTCCCTCCTGCGTCCGGCGATCGCCGCGGCGCTCCTGGCCGGCACGGCCGTGGCCATGGCGCAGAGCACGCC
>NZ_JBIQNC010000167.1:0-10888 GCF_044462705.1 Xenophilus sp. | reverse complement strand
TCCGCCTGGCGCCGGCGCACGGCGAGGTGCGGCACGCGCTCTCCAATTCCTTCGGTTTCGGCGGCAACAACTGCGCGCTCATTTTTGGAAGAACATGACCCACCCCCGTTTCTCGCGCACTGCGTGTCGCTCGAATCCCCCCTCAAGGGGGCGCACCCAGCGGCCTGGCAGAGCCAGTTCCGCGGGTGCCCTGGCATGGCCTGCTCCGCGGCCTTCTGACTTCGTTCGCGCATGACAACTCCAACGCTATACATCGAGGGCCTGGCCTTCTGGGCCCCGACCCTGCCCGGCTGGGACGTCGCGCGCGCCGCCTTCCGCGGCGAGGGCGCGCCGGCCGACCCGCCGGCGCGCCGGCCCTCGCCCCAGGTGCTGGCGCCGGCCGAGCGCCGCCGCGCGCCCGACTCGGTCGCGCTGGCGCTGGAAGTGGCCGGCGCGGCGGTGGCCGCCAGCGGCCGGCAGGCGGCCGACCTGCCCTGCGTGTTCGCCTCCGCGCACGGCGACCTGGCGATCAACGACTACATGTGCAGCACGCTGGCCGCCACGCCGACGCAGCTCTCGCCGATCAAGTTCCACAACTCGGTGCACAACGCGGCGGTGGGCTACTGGACCATCGGCACCGGCTGCATGCAGGCCAGCAACTCGCTCAGCAGCTTCGACCACAGCTTCGCCGCGGCGCTGCTGGAGGCCGCCGCCCAGTGCGCGGCCGACGCGCAGCCGGTGCTGCTGGTCGGCTTCGACGCCGAGGCGGTGGGGCCGCTCAAGCAGGTGCACGTGAGCGAGGGCCTGCTGGCCGGCGGCCTGGTGCTCTCGCCCGAGCGCAACGAGCGCACCGTGGCGGCGATGGACTGGTCGCTGGTGCCCGGCCCGGCCGAACGCGCGCCGCTGGTCTCGGATGCTGCCCGTGCCCTGCCGCCCAACGCCATCGGCGACCTGCTGCCGCTGTTCGAGGCGCTGGCGCAACTGCCCGACCGCCCCGCCGCCGCGCCGCTGCACATGCCGCTGGACGCGCAGCTCTCGCTGGCGCTGCGGCTGGCGCCCTGAGAGCGGGCGGCGGCGCAGCCGCGCTTTACGGGAGCTTTACGGAGCGTTCAAGCGCACTTTCCCGCCGCGGGGCACCATGGACTGTCGCCCCGGCGCCCCCGGAGCGCGAGACAGGCTGAAGGAACATCACCACATGAGCACGCCGCCCCGACTCCTGATGATCGAAGACGACGCCCGCCTGGCGCAGATGGTGGGCGAGTACCTGACCCAGTCGGGCTTCGCCGTCACGCACCGCGGCGACGGCGCCGGCGGGCTGGAGGAGCTGCAGCACCAGCCGCCCGACCTCGTCATCCTGGACCTGATGCTGCCCGACACCGACGGCCTGGACGTGTGCCGCCGCATCCGCGCGCTGCCGGCGCCGCTGGGCAAGGTGCCGGTGCTGATGCTCACCGCCAAGGGCGACCCGATGGACCGCATCGTCGGCCTGGAACTGGGCGCCGACGACTACCTGCCCAAGCCCTTCGAGCCGCGCGAGCTGCTGGCGCGCATCCGCGCCGTGCTGCGTCGCCGGGCCGACGCGACCACCGCCGCCGCGGCGCCGACCAACACGGTGATGCGCTTCGGCTCGCTCGAGATCGACCGCGACGCGCGCACCGTCACCGTCGGCGGCCAGCCGGCGGAGCTGACCTCCTACCAGTTCGACCTGCTGGTGACGCTGGCCGAGCGCGCCGGCCGCGTGCTCACGCGCGACCAGATCATGGAGGCCGTGCGCGGCCGCGAGCTGGAGGCCTTCGACCGCAGCATCGACGTGCACATGGGCCGCATCCGCGCCGCCATCGAAGCCGACCCGAAGAACCCCAAGCGCATCCTCACCGTGCGCGGCGTGGGCTACGTCTTCGCCAAGCAGCAGGACTGAACCCCGGCGGCCGATGATCAAGCTCTTCACCCGCCACCTCTACGTGCGCATCTGGCTGGCCGTGCTGGCCGGCGTGGCGGTGGTCGTGCTGGCCGCGGGCTGGGCCTGGCAGGTGGCCGAGGAGCAGCGCAGCGCGCCGCTGCCGCGCGACGTGACGCTGCGCAACCCGCAGGACCAGCAGATCGCCACCGGCAAGTCGGTGCGCACCAGCCGGCCGGGCGAGCCGCTGGAGTTCCAGATCACGCTCGACGACGGCCAGCAGTTCACCATGGAACTCGGCCCGCGCACCGACCGCCGGCCGACCCCGCCGCCCTGGCTGCATCCGCAGACCGGCATCTTCTGGCTGCTGGGCATGGTGGGGCTGGCGACGGCGGCGGGGCTGTTCCCGATCGTGCGGCGGCTGACGACGCGCCTGGAAGGCCTGCAGCGCAGCGTGCAGCGCTTCGGCGAGGGCGACCTCGCGGCCCGCGCCCCGGCCGACGACGGCGAGGACGAGGTGGCCGACCTGACGCGCCGCTTCAACGACGCGGCCACGCGCATCGAGCAGCTGGTGCGCTCGCACAAGTCGCTGCTGGCCAACGCCTCGCACGAGCTGCGCTCGCCGCTCACGCGCATCCGCATGAGCCTGGAGCTGATGGGCCAGCAGCCCAACCCGGCCGCCAAGGCCGAGATCTCGCGCAGCATCGCCGAGCTGGACCAGCTCATCGACGAGATCCTGCTGGCCAGCCGCCTGGACGCGCGCGAGGCCGACATGGGCACGATGGAGACGGTGGACCTGATGGGCCTGGCCGCCGAGGAATGCGCCCGCGCGCAGGCGGAGCTGGACATCGCCGAGCGGACCGACCTGGACGCGCTGACGGTGCGCGGCGTGCCGCGCCTGCTGCGCCGCGCGATCCGCAACCTGCTGGAGAACGCGCGCCGCTACGGTGCCGGCGAGATCGAGACCGAGCTGTCGTCCGACGGCGCCCATGCCCGCGTGCGCGTCAACGACCGCGGCCCCGGAGTGCCGGCGGCCCTGCGCGAGCGCATCTTCGAGCCCTTCTACCGGCTGCCGGGCGCCAGCGAGCGCGAGGGCGGCGTCGGCCTGGGCCTGGCGCTGGTCAAGTCCATCGTGGAGCGGCACGGCGGCCGGGTGCGCTGCGAGGGCCGCGACGGCGGCGGCGCCAGCTTCGTCATCGAACTGCCCCGGGGGGCCTGACGGGTCCTGAAAGACAATCGCGCCGATGCGCAGATTGCTTCTCCCCCGCGCCGCGGCCTGCCTGTGGGGCGCGGTGGTGTTCATGCCGGTGGGGCTGAACTACCTCGGCCTCTTCCTCGTCCTGATCTCCTTCCTCTTCGCCGGCGACGGGCGCGAACGGGCGCGGCGCGTGCGCTCGCACGCGCTGTGGTGGCCGCTGGCGGCGCTGGTGGCGTGGCAACTGGTGGTGCTGGCCATCGGCGGGCACTACCCCGAGACGGGGGTGAACCTGTGGCACGGCCTGCGCGTGCCGCTGACGGTGCTGCTGGCGCTGGCGCTCACGCGCGATGAGGCGCAGTGGGCGATGCGCGGCTTCCTGGCCATCGTGGCGGTCAACGTGGCCTACATCGCGGTGTTCTACGGCCTCATCGTGCTGGCGGGCATCACGCCGCCGGTGCCGCCGGGCATCTTCCGCAGCGTGATCTTCCTGGTGGGCAACAAGTCGATCAACAACGCGCTGCTGTTCACGCTGCTGGGCGCCTGCGCGGCGGCGGTGGGGCTGGCGCTGCTGGCGCGGCACCGGCCGTACGCCGCGCTGGCCGCCTTCTGCGTCACGGCCATCACGCTGGTGATCATCAACTTCAACCTGGTCTCACGCACCTCGCTGCTGGCGCTGCTGGTGGTGATGCCGCTGATCTGCATCCATCAGTGGCGCCGCCAGTGGCGCACGCTGGCGGCGGCACTGCTGGTGGGCGGCGCGGTGCTGGGCGCGGCGGCCTGGAAGGCGCCGCAGGGCATCGAGCAGCGCCTGGCGCTGGGCATGCAGGAGATCGAGGCGGCCAAGGCCGGCGCCGTCTCGGAGGGCAGCTGGGTGGTGCGCTACTACATGTACACCGAGACGGCCCGCATGATCGCCGAGCGCCCGCTGGCGGGCTGGGGCATCGGCGCGTGGAACAGCGAGTGGCGCAAGCGCGGCCCGGCGCTGCTGGCCGACTACAACATGCCGCACAACGACTACCTGTGGATGGGTTCGCAAACCGGCCTGCCCGGCGCGCTGGCGCTGCTGGCGATGGTGCTGGCCGGCGTGTGGCAGGGCTGGCGGCGGCCCGACCTCACGGGCCGGCTGGCCTTCGCGTCGATGCTGATCCTGCTGATGGCGACCTGCGCCAACTCGGCCCTGCGCGACGCGCAGATCGGGCTGTCGCTGCTGTGGATCGCGATGGTGGTGCTGCGCATGGCCGGCGAGGCCGGCATGCCCTGGCTGCCGCTGCTGCCCAAGCGCTGGCGGGGGACGCTGCAGGAGGCGTGAGGAAGGCGCGGGCCGCAAAAGCAAAGGGCCGCAATGCGGCCCTTTTTGCATGAAGCGCCATGCGACGCTCAGTGGTGGTGCCCGAAGTGCTCCCCCGCCTTGAGCCGGTAGACCGTGCCGCAATACGGGCACTTCGCCTCGCCCGTGCGGGCCACGTCGAGGTACACGCGGGGGTGGTTGTTCCACAGCTTCATGTCGGCCTTGGGGCTCGGGCAGAAGACGCCGCCCTGGTGGTTCAGGTCCTTGGCGGCGAGTTCCACCAGCGAGCGGCGCTCGGCGGACTTGACCTGGTCGACGAGCGAACTGTTCGATGCGGACATGGGACCTCTCGGATCAGACCTTGGTGAGCCAGTGGGCGTACTTGGGGTTCTTGCCGTTCACGATGTCGAAGAAGGCGCTCTGCACCTTCTCCGTCACCGGGCCGCGCGAGCCGATGCCGATCTGCACGCGGTCCAGCTCGCGGATGGGCGTCACCTCGGCGGCCGTGCCGGTGAAGAAGGCCTCGTCGGCGATGTAGACCTCGTCGCGGGTGATGCGCTTTTGCACCACCTCGATGCCGAGGTCCTTGGCGATGTGCAGCACCGTGTTGCGGGTGATGCCGTTGAGCGCGCCGGCCGACAGGTCGGGCGTGTAGATCACGCCGCCCTTGACGACGAAGATGTTCTCGCCCGCACCCTCGGAGACGAAGCCGGCCGAATCCAGCAGCAGGGCCTCGTCGTAGCCGTCTTCCGTGGCCTCCATGTTGGCCAGGATGGAGTTGCTGTAGTTGCTCACCGCCTTGGCCTGCGTCATGGTGATGTTGACGTGGTGGCGGGTGTAGCTGCTGGTCTTGACGCGGATGCCGCGCTTCATGCCTTCCTCGCCCAGATAGGCGCCCCAGGCCCAGGCCGCGACCATGGTGTGGATGGTGTTGCCCTTGGGGCTCACGCCCAGCTTCTCGGAGCCGATCCACACCAGCGGGCGCAGGTAGCAGCTTTCCAGCTTGTTCTCGCGCACCACCTGCTTCTGCGCCTCGTTCACCTGCTCCCTGGAGAAGGGGATGTTCATGCGCAGGATCTTGGCGCTGTTGAACAGGCGCTCGGTGTGCTCTTCCAGGCGGAAGATCGCGGTGCCGTTGACGGTGTTGTAGGCGCGCACGCCCTCGAAGACGCCGCAGCCGTAGTGCAGGGTGTGGGTCAGGACGTGGATCTTCGCGTCGCGCCAGTCGACGAGTTCTCCGTCCATCCAGATCTTGCCGTCGCGGTCGGCCAGCGAGGGAATCGCGCTCATGAGTTGTCCTTGGGGGTGGCTTCGGGGGAAGCCGGCGATTTTACGGCGCGGGGCGCGGCCGGGCTTTACCGGTGCTTACCGCCGGCCGGCCGCGGCGTGCACGCACAATCGCCCCCTTTCGCTTCTGCTCTCCCCGTACCGCCGTGCCCCGCTTCAAGAACGCCCTCGCCTTCCGCATCGAACCCTCCTGGAACCCCGACTTCGACGCCGCCCAGCAGCAGCTCGACGGCCTGCGCTTCGTGCCCTGCGGCCCCTCGCAGGAGTCCTCCACCGGCTGGGTGCCACCGCGGGGCGCCGAACATGGCCTGCTGCTCGAATCGGTGGGCGGCCAGTGGCTGCTCGAATACATGATCGAGAGCAAGACGCTGCCCGCCTCGGTGATCCGCCGCAAGGTGGACGAGCGCTGCGCCCAGATCGAGGCGCAGACCGGCCGCGCGCCCGGCAAGAAGGAGAAGAAGCAGATCAAGGAGGACGTGACGCAGGAACTGCTGCCGCTGGCCTTCACCCGCCATGCGCGCGTCGCCGTGTGGATCGACCCGCAGGCCCGCAGGCTGACGCTGGACACCTCCAACCAGGCCCGCGCCGACGCCGTGGTGACGGCGCTGGTGCAGGGGCTGGACGGCTTCGCCGTGGCGGCCTTCCACACCCAGGTGGAGCCGGCCAGCGCCATGGCCGGCTGGCTGGCCACGCAGGAGCCGCCGGCCGGCTTCACGATCGACCGCGAGTGCGAGCTCAAGGCCACCGACGACTCCAAGGCGGTGGTGCGCTACGCCAAGCACCCGCTGGACATCGACGAGGTGCGCGGCCACATCGAGGCCGGCAAGCGTCCGACGCGGCTGGCGATGACCTGGGAGGACCGCGTCTCCTTCGAGCTGACCGAGGGCATGCAGCTGCGCAAGCTGCAGTTCCTGGAAGGCGTGTTCGACGGCGGCGGCAGCGACGCCAAGCAGGGCGACGAGGGCTTCGACGCCGACGCCGCCATCGTCACCGGCGAACTGGGCGCGCTGCTGCCGGCGCTGATGGAGGCGCTGGGCGGTGAGATGGCGATGGGCCAGCCGGCGCCGAAGGCAGAGGCCGCACCGGCGGAAGCGCCGGCACAGACCGAGGACGCCCCGTTCTAGGCGCGGCGCCGGCTCAGGCCGGCGGCAGCGCCGCGTTTTCTCCCTTTTCCTCCCCGGCCGATTCCTGCGGCGGCTCGGGCCGCGTCAGCGCCCACTGCACCAGCTTGCCCTCGGCGAAGGTGGCGTCCACGTACGAACCGCCGCCGTCGGCCCAGCGATAGACCTCCGGCTGCTCGTCGCGCGGCGAGCGCAGCTCGCCGAGCGAGCGCGTCATGGCGATCACGTGCAGCAGCGTCATCTTTGGCTTGAGCTTGGCGTTGAGCATCACGGCGCTGCCGATGTAGCCGATGGGCCGGTCGGCGGCGCGGCGCATGACCTGCATGGTGCGCGTGAAGTGCAGCAGCAGGAACATGACGATGCCGCCGGCGACGGCCATCACGCCGCTCCAGCCCCACGAGCGGTAGCCGACGATCAACAGGATGAGGCCGCCGAGCGGCACCAGGATTTGCTGCAGATTCATGGGGCGCGATTGTCGCCGTCGATGCTGCGCAGCAGCTCAATGGCCTGCTCCACCCGCTCGACGGGGTGGATGGTGAGCCCCTCCAGCTCGCGCATCGCCTTCTTCGGGGCGTTGGCCTTGGGCACCACGGCGATGGAGAAGCCGAGCTTGGCCGCCTCGCGCAGCCGCTCCTGCCCGCGCGGCGCCGGCCGCACCTCGCCGGCCAGCCCCACCTCGCCGAAGGCGACGAAGCCCTTGGGCAGCGGCTTGCCGCGCAGCGAGGAGGCGATCGCCAGCATCACCGACAGGTCGGCCGCCGGCTCGCTGATGCGCACGCCGCCCACCGCGTTGACGAACACGTCCTGGTCCATGCAGGCCACGCCGGCGTGGCGGTGCAGCACGGCCAGCAGCATCGCCAGGCGGTCGCGCTCCAGGCCGACCGACAGGCGCCGCGGGCTGGGCCCGCCGTCGTCCACCAGCGCCTGGATCTCCACCAGCATCGGCCGCGTGCCTTCCAGCGTGACCAGCACGACGCTGCCCGGCACCGGCTGCTCGTGCTGGCTGAGGAAGATCGCGCTGGGGTTGGCCACGCCGCGCAGGCCGCGCTCGGTCATGGCGAAGACGCCGATCTCGTTGACGGCGCCGAAGCGGTTCTTGATGGCACGCACCAGGCGGAAGCTCGAATGCGTGTCGCCCTCGAAGTACAGCACCGTGTCGACCATGTGCTCCAGCACGCGCGGGCCGGCCAGCGCGCCTTCCTTGGTCACGTGGCCCACCAGCACCACCGCCGTGCCGCTGGCCTTGGCGAAGCGCGTCAGGTGCGCCGCGCACTCGCGCACCTGCGCCACCGAGCCCGGTGCGGAGGTGAGCTGATCGGAGTAGATGGTCTGGATCGAGTCGATGACGGCGATGGCGGGGCGGTGCGTGTCCAGCGTGGCGAGGATCTTCTCCAACTGGATCTCGGCCATGAGCTGCACCTGCGAGCGCTCCAGGCCGAGGCGGCGCGCGCGCAGCGCGACCTGCGCGCCGCTCTCTTCGCCGGTGACGTACAGCGCCATCTGGCCGGCGTTCTGCAGCGCGTCGGTGGCCTGCAGCAGCAGCGTGGACTTGCCGATGCCCGGGTCGCCGCCGATCAGCGTGACGCCGCCGGCCACGATACCGCCGCCCAGCACGCGGTCCAACTCCTCGATGCCGGTGGGCGTGCGCGCCACGTCGGCCGCCTCGATCTCGGCCAGCACCGCCAGCTCCGACGAGCCCGCCAGCGCGGCGTAGGACTGTCCGAAGCGGTTGTTCTGCGCGCCGCCGCCGGCCGGCGCGGCGGCCTGCTCGATCAGCGTGTTCCAGGCGCCGCAGGCGGGGCACTTGCCCAGCCACCTCGGGCTGGTGCCGCCGCATTCGCTGCACACGTAGGTCGTCTTTTCCTTGGCCATGCTTGTCAATCGAGGGGGATGCGGTAGCGCAGCTCGGTGCGGCCGCCGTACAGCGGCGGCGGCGTGAAGGACTCGACGAAGCGGCCGCCGCACTTCTCGATCACGCGCTGCGAGGCGATGTTGTCCGGCTGCGTCGTCAGCTCCAGGTAGCTCATGCCGGCCAGCAGGTCCGTGGAGCGCAGCTCGCGCAGCAGCGTCTGCAGCGCGAAGCTGGCCACGCCGCGCCCGCGGTGCCACGGCACCACGCCGTAGCCGATGTGGCCCAGGCAGTAGGGCGGCAGCGCCGAGGTGCCGCGCGCGAACCGGAAGCCGATGGAGCCGAGGAAGGCGGGCGCAGGGCCGTCCGCTTCCGTCTCCAGGACCCAGCGGCGGAAGCCGGGCAGGCGGGGCACCGTCGAGCCGTCGGGCATGCGCAGGTCGCCGCCGCGGGCGTCGAGGTCGTCCAGGCCCGCCACGAATCCAGCGGGGTCGGCCTCGATCCGCTCCAGCTCCTGGCGCCGGGCCTTCTCGGGCGAGAGGTTGTCCGGCGACCAGCCGCGCAGCAGGGCGTCCCGGTAGCTGCCGAGCAGCGGCACGGTGGGGGCGGCCAGGGTGTACATCCGGTGATTATCGAGACACAGGGGTAACTACCTAGACGCTGCATCCGATCTATATTTAACATGTTAAATAAATCGACGAAGCCAGCCTCCTGCCGTGACCCACACGTCCTTCGCGCACCGCAACCTGCCGCGCCTGCTCCTGCAGGCGCGCGAGGCCGTGATGGCCCACACCCGGCCCAGCCTGCGCGAGCAGCAGTTGTCGGACCAGCAGTGGCGCGTGCTGCGCGTGCTGGGCGAGCACGGCGCGGTGGAGACGGGCCGCGTCGCGCGCGAGGCCTTCATCCTGGGCCCCAGCCTCACCGGCGTGCTGGCGCGCATGGAGCGCGACGGGCTGATCACCCGCCACCGCGACGCCGCCGACCAGCGCCGCACCGTCATCGAGGCCACGCCGCAGGGCAAGCGGCTGGTGCGGCGGCTGTCGACCACCATCGAGGCGCACTACCAGTGGTTGGAGCGCTCGCTCGGCAAGACCAAGCTGTCGCAGCTGTACGCCCTGCTGGACGACCTGATCGCACTCGAACAACCCGCGCCGGCGCCTGCCACGCTGGCGGAGGAAGCCAAGGAATGAGTTTTCTACCCACCGGCACGGTGTACGGCGTGCTGCTGAACTTCCGCGCCGAATTCGGCGCACTGGCGCCACGGATGCATGAGCCGCCCTACAAGGCGCCACCCAAGGCGCCCGTGCTCTACGTCAAGACCGCCAACACCTGGACGCCCTCGGGCGGCGCCATCGCGCTGCCCGCGCGCGTGCCCGAGGTGGAGGTCGGCGCCACCATCGGCATGGTGTTCGGCGAGGCCGGGCGCGTGGCGGGCTACGTGCTGATGAACGACCTCTCGGTGCCGCACGCCAGCTTCTTCCGCCCGCCCGTCAAGTTCAAGTGCCTCGACGGCTTCCTGGGCATCGGCCCGGCGCTGCGCGAAGGCGGCGATCCGGGCGGCTTCTCGCTCGAAGTGCACATCGACGGCGAGCTGCGCCACGCGGCCGACTTCTCGCAGCTGGTGCGCAGCGCCGCGCAACTGCGCGCCGACGTGGGCGAATTCATGACGCTGCGCCCGGGCGACGTGCTGATGCTCGGCTGCAACGCCGGCCGGCCGCTGGCGAAAGCGGGGCAGCGCATCGAGATCACCGCGCCGGGCTTCGAGCCGCTGGCCAACACGCTGGTGCAGGAGGCCGCATGAAGCACGCACGCGTCGTCTTCGAGGGACGGACCTTCGACGCCACCGAACGCGATGGCCAGCTGCTGTTGGCCGACGGCCGCACCGCCGCCTTCGACGCGGTGCAGTGGCTGCCGCCGCTGGCGCCGGTGCCGCGTCCGCGCACCATCCTCGCGCTGGGGCTGAACTACGCCGACCACGCGAAAGAGCTGGAATTCAAGGCGCCCGAGGAGCCGCTGGTCTTCGTCAAGGGCGAAGGCGCGCTCATCGGCCACCGGCAGACCACGCGCCGGCCCGCCGGCGTGCAGTTCATGCACTACGAATGCGAGCTGGCGGTCGTCGTCGGCCGCACGGCGAGGAAGGTGAAGCGCGGCGACGCCCACGACTTCATCGCCGGCTACACCGTCGCCAACGACTACGCGATCCGCGACTACCTAGAGAACTGGTACCGCCCCAACCTGCGCGTGAAGAACCGGGACACCTGCACGCCCA
>NZ_JBIQNC010000166.1:0-10979 GCF_044462705.1 Xenophilus sp. | reverse complement strand
TGCGCGTCGCGCTGCGGCGGACGGCCGCCGCGGCCGCGCGGGCCGCCGTGCGCGCCGCGCGGCGCGCCGGCCACCGGCGCACGCCGGGTCGGCTCCATGCCGGGGATCACCTCGGCGTTGAAGGGCTGTCGCGTGAAAGCCTCGATGTCGAACACGCGGCGCTGGTCGCGGAACTCGGCGAAGGTGACGGCGATGCCGTCGCGCCCCGCCCGGCCGGTGCGGCCGATGCGGTGGGTGTAGTCCTCGGCCTTCATCGGCAGGCCGAAGTTGAAGACGTGGCTGATGGCGGGCACGTCGAGGCCGCGCGCGGCCACGTCGGTCGCCACCAGGATCTGCACCTGGCCGTTGCGCAGCGCCATCAGGCGCCGGTTGCGCAGGCCCTGACTCAGCGCGCCGTGCAGCGCCACGGCAGAGAAGCCGGCCTGCTGCAGGTCGTTGGCCAGGCCGTCGCATTCGACCTGCGTGCTGGCGAACACCACGGCCTGCTGGATCGAGGCGTCGCGCAGCCAGTGGTCGAGCAGCGCGCGCTTGTGGTCGAAGTGGTCGGCCCAGTGCAGCACCTGCTTGATGTTGGCGTGCTTCTGCTGCGGCGTGTCGATCTGCACCTTGCGCGGCTCGCGCATCACGCGCGCGGCCAGTTGCTGGATGCGCGGCGCGAAGGTGGCGCTGAACATCATGGTCTGCTGGCGCGCGATGGTGAGCTGGTTGATCTCGGCCAGGTCGTCGGCGAAGCCCAGGTCGAGCATGCGGTCGGCCTCGTCCACCACCAGGAACTGCACCTGGTCGAGCTTGATCTGCATCGAGCGCTGCAGGTCCAGCAGGCGCCCCGGCGTGGCGACCACCAGGTTGGCGTTCTGCAGGCGGGCGATCTGCATCTGGTAGGGCATGCCGCCCACCACGTTGGCGATGCGCAGGCCGCGGCAGTGGCGCACCAGCTCGATGGCGTCGTGCGCCACCTGCTGCGCCAGCTCGCGCGTGGGGCACAGCACCAGCGCGCCGGGCACGGCAGGCTTGAAGTGGCGCGCATGCGTGGGGTTGACGCGCTTGGCGCGCTTCGGCGGCGGCTCGCCGCGCTCGGCGGCCTCGGCCGCCAGGCGGGCATGCTCGGCCTGCGCCTGGGCGTGCGCCGCCTCCTGCTGCGCCAGCAGCGTGTGCAGCACGGGCAGCAGGAAGGCCGCCGTCTTGCCGCTGCCGGTCTGGCTGGAGACCATCAGGTCGATGAAGCGCGCGGCCTCGCCGGTGTCGGCGGTGCCCGACATGGCCAGCGGGATGGCCTGCTGCTGCACGGCCGTGGGCTCGGTGTAGCCCAGGTCGCGCACGGCGGCGACGAGTTGCGGCGCCAGGCCCAGTGCGGCGAAGGCGTGGGGTGCCTCCGGCGCCTGAGCGGCCGGGGCGGAAGGTTGTTCGATGGAGGCAGGCGCGGCCACGGCCACGCCCTGCGCGTCATGCAGGGTGTCGTTCACGAAAAAGAAGCTCGAAGGATGCAGCGGCGCGCCCGGGTTCGGGCGCGTGCGCTGGCGGTCAACAGAACATCAACCGTCCAACGCATGAGGGGCGGCCTGGGCCGCCTGGCTGTCAATACGCCGCGCTGAAGGTCCGAAGACCTGGCGGCAAGCCGATGTGCAAGAAGGGAGATGCGCGAAGCATGCGACGGGCTGGGCCCGAGGCAAGCCAGCGATTGTCGCACGGATGGGGGTTTTTACCTAATGGTTCGTGCAGGCGCCGCCATCCGGCCCCGGCGGCGCCGGATAGACGACCTCCCCGCCGGCCTGGACGAGCGCGCCCGGCGTGAGGCGCGCGGGCACCACCTGGCCCGGCCCCATGATGTGGAAGACCGCCTGCCGGTGCGCCAGCAGGTGGTCGGCGACGATGCGCCGGTGGCAGCGCCACCACACGGCTTCGGCGCACATGAGGGCGCAGCGCTGCCGCCGCCCCTCGTCGATCAGGTGCGCCAGCGCCTCCCGGAAGGGCGCCGAGAGCGCGTAGTCCGCGTAGTTGTGGAAGCTGCGGTTCTCCCACAGGCCGTTGACGTCCGCCGCCACCTCGCGGCTGCGCCCGCGCAGGCCGCCCAGCGCGGCCTCGTGCTCGTACGAGATGCCCTGCGCCGCCAGCGATGCGGACAGCGCCTGCGCATCGAACTGCGGATGGGTGCGCGATCCCGGCATCTTGCGGATGTCGACGACGCGCGACACCTCCGACGCGCGCAGCAGCGCCGTGAAGTCGTCGATGCGCCGGTCGGCGTGGCCGATGGTGAAGAAGGGCTGCGTCACGCCAGCCGCAGGACGCTGCCGCGGTGGGCGGCGATGTGGTCGGTCCTGTCGCTCCTGATCTCGTACTGCGGGTCGTCTTCCGAGGCCCGGTGCGTGTGGCCCTTGTAGTCGAAGTCCGCCGTGTGCACGGCGATGATGGTCCCCGAAACGCGGCCGGCCTCGGAGTTCCAGCTCACGTCGTCGCCGACCTTGAAGCGCCTGGTCATGTCGTCCCCTTCGCAGCGTGTGCGGTCGATGCTACTGTGGACGGTGCACGGGCGCAGGGGCCGGGAGGATGTTCATGGGCCTGGTGTGGCCGCGCCTGCGTCGCTGCCTGCATAGCGCCGCCACCCCGCCGCGCGCAGCTCGCAGGCCGGACAGGTGCCGCAGCCGTAGCCCCAGGGATGGCGCTGCGTGCGGTCGCCCAGGTAGCAGGTGTGCGTGGCTTCCGCGATGAGGTCGACCAGCGCGCGGCCGCCCAGCGACTCGGCCAGCCGCCAGGTCTCGGCCTTGTCGATCCACATCAGCGGCGTCTCGACCACGATGCGCCGGTCCAGCCCGAGCGACAGGGCGAGCTGCATCGCCTTCATGGTGTCGTCGCGGCAGTCGGGGTAGCCGGAGTAGTCGGTCTCGCACACGCCGGTGACGATCACGTCGAGGCCCCGGCGATAGGCCAGCGCCCCGGCGAGCGTGAGGAACAGCAGGTTGCGCCCGGGCACGAAGGTGTTGGGCAGGCCGCTTTGCGCCATCTCGAAGGCGATGTCCTCGGTGAGCGACGAACCGCCGAGCCGGGCCAGCACGTCGACCTCGAGCACATGGTCCTCGCCCAGCCGTTCGGCCCAGGCCGGGAAGGCCTCGCGCAGCCGCGCCAGCACCTGGAGGCGGGCGTCGAGTTCGACGCGGTGGCGCTGGCCGTAGTCGAAGCCCAGCGTCTCCACCCGCTCGTAGCGGGTCAGGGCCTGGGCCAGGCAGGTGGTGGAATCCTGGCCGCCGGAGAAAAGGACGAGGGCGTTGCGGTGCATGGTGGTCCTGCGGCTCACAAGAATCGTTCCAGCAGGCGCCGCGAATGCCGGTCCAGCGCCTTCGGGTCGGGCACGCGGAACTGCACGCCGTGCGCGCTGGCGATCAGCAGCGCCCCGCCCTCCAGCCGGCGGATGTCTTCCTCGGCCTTGAGCACGAAGCGGGTGTCGCCGCGGTCGGTGCGCACCTGCCAGGTGCTGGGCACGCCGAAGCTGGAGACGCTCTCCAGCCGCAGCAGCACGGGCGCGAAGTCGCGCGGCGCGAGGGCTTCCTCGATCAGCGCGCGGGTGGCGGGCGGCAGGGCGTCCATGCGCTCGATCCAGAAGCGCTCGCGGCCGTCGGCGCCGACCAGCGAGACGCCCTCGCCGGGCGCGCTGAGCGGGAAGGCGCGCACAGGGGTGACGGCTTCCGGCTCGCCGGCGGAACCCGCCAGCCGCAGGGCGCCGAAGGCGTCGCGTTCGAGCTGCGGCGAAGGCATGTCGTGATGGCTGTTCATCATGCGTCTCCCGCAGGATGCGCGGCATGGCTGCCGAGCGCGGCCGTCGCCGCCACGGCGGCGCGCTCGGAGGCGGCGCCCTCGCTCGGCTCCTCGTCGGCCTGGCGCTGCTGCGCCTGGTATAGCCGCCAGTAGGCGCCCTCGCGCGCCATCAGCTCGTCGTGCGGGCCCACTTCGACGATCTCGCCGCGGTCCATCACCACCAGGCGGTCGGCCTTGCGCAGCGTCGAGAGGCGGTGCGCGATGGCGATGGTGGTGCGGCCCTTGACCAGGTTGTCCAGCGCCTTCTGGATCTCCTTCTCGGTCTCGGTGTCCACCGCCGAGGTGGCTTCGTCGAGGATCAGGATGCGCGGGTCGATCAGCAGCGCGCGCGCGATGCTGATGCGCTGGCGCTCGCCGCCCGACAGGCCCTGCCCGCGCTCGCCCACCAGCGAGTCGTAGCCGTGCGGCAGGCGCAGGATGAAGTCGTGCGCGTGCGCGGCGCGGGCGGCAGCGACGATCTCCTCGCGCGTGGCGTCGGGCTTGCCGTAGGCGATGTTCTGCGCGATGGTGCCGAAGAAGAGGAAGGGCTCCTGCAGCACCAGCCCGACGTTGCGCCGGTAGTCGGCCACCGCGTAGCGGCGGATGTCGGTGCCGTCGACCAGGATCGCGCCCTCGCTCACGTCGTGGAAGCGGCAGATCAGGTTGACCAGCGTGCTCTTGCCCGAGCCGCTGTGGCCGGCCAGGCCGATCATCTCGCCGGGCTCGATCGCGAGGTTCAGGTCGTGGATCACCGCGCGCGAGCCGTAGCGGAAGCCCACGCCGCGCAGCTCGATGCGCCCGTCCAGGCGCTCCACGCGCACCGGGTCGGCGGGTTCCGGCACGTTGCTCACGTGGTCGAGGATGTCGAAGATGCGCTTGGCGCCCGCCGCCGCCTTCTGCGTGACGGAGACGATGCGGCTCATCGAGTCGAGCCGCGTGTAGAAGCGCCCGATGTAGGCGATGAAGGCGGTGAGCACGCCCACCGTGATGCTGCCGCGCGCCACCTGCCAGATGCCGAAGCCCCACACCACCAGCAGGCCGATCTCGGTCATCAGCGTCACCGTGGGCGTGAACAGGCTCCAGGTGCGGTTGAGCCGGTCGTTGGCCTGCAGGTTGTAGGCGTTGGCGGCGCGGAAGCGCCCGGCCTCGCGCCGCTCCTGCGCGAAGGCCTTCACCACGCGGATGCCGGGGATGGTGTCGGCCAGCACGTTGGTCACCTCGCCCCACACGCGGTCGATCTTCTCGAAGCCGGTGCGAAGCCGCTCGCGCACGACGTGGATCATCCAGGCGATGAAGGGCAGCGGCACCAACGTGACCACCGCCAGCAGCGGGTTGATCGACACCAGGATCACCGCCGTCATGGCGATCATGATCACGTCGGTGAGGAAGTCCAGCGCGTGCAGCGAGAGGAAGACGTTGATGCGGTCGGTCTCGGAGCCGATGCGCGCCATCAGGTCGCCGGTGCGCTTGCCGCCGAAGTAGTCCAGCGGCAGCGTCAGCAGGTGCTCGTAGGTGGTGGTGCGCAGGTCGGCGCCGATGCGCTCGGACACCAGCGCCAGCAGGTAAGTGCGCGCCCAGCCCAGGCCCCAGCCGACCAGCGCCGCCAGCAGCAGCCCGCCCAGGTACAGCGCCACGTAGCCCGGGTCGATCGCCTTGCCGTTCTGGAAGGGGATCAGCACCTCGTCCATCAGCGGGATGGTCAGGTACGGCGGCACCAGCGTGGCGGCGGTCGACAGCAGCGTCAGCACGAAGCCCCAGAGCAGTTGCCGGCGGTACGGCCGGGCGAAGCGGCCCAGGCGCAGCAGCACCCAGGTGGAGGGCGGCGACTGGAGTTCGGCGTCGGCGGCGGGCTCCTCGGCCGGCGCGGCCGGCGCCGCGCCGCCCGCGTGCCGCGCGTCGAACAGGCGCAGCAGCTTCAGGGCCTGCGCCTGGCCGGCCAGCGTGTGGCGCCAGCGGGCCAGCAGGCGGCTGCCGTCGACCAGCTCCAGCACGCCGACGCCGGCGTGGTCGGCCTGCCGCAGCGCCAGCCCGGGCGTGAGCGCCCACTCGCTCCAGCCGCCGGCCGTTTCGCGCGCCAGCAGCCGCCGCGAGGTCAGCACAAGCTGACCGGAAGCAAACCGAAGGTGTTCATCGAGGTCAACCGGCAGGACGGCGAGGACGTTCTCCGAAGCCAGCAGGCGGCTTTCGAGGTCCGGGACCGGAGAGGCCGCCGCTTCTGGCAAGGTTCGGGCAGGGGCGTGATGTTGCATCGTGTTCTGGAGTCCGGGCCTGAAGACGGGGACCCTTTTGCAGCGCCGGCCGGGCGCCGATTCTCACCGCACGCCATGGGCGCACCGCATCCCTCTCAGCTTTCCGCCGACGCCGCCACGGACAACCCCACGAACGGCACAGACCCGAACTCGAACGTTTCCATGCCCCGTTTCGACGACATCCGCCTGCTGCGCACCCGCTACCTGCGCGGCCCGAACATCTGGACCTACCGCCCGGTGCTGGAGGTCTGGCTGGACCTCGGCGCGCTGGAGGACTTCCCGTCGAACCAGGTGCCGGGTTTTCCCGAACGCCTGACGACCCTGCTGCCCGCGCTGATCGAGCACCACTGCGGCGTGGGCGAGCGCGGCGGCTTCATCCAGCGCCTGAACGAGGGCACCTGGGCCGGCCACGTGCTGGAGCACGTGGTGATCGAACTGCTCAACCTGGCCGGCATGCCCACCGGCTTCGGCCAGACGCGCAGCACCTCGCAGCACGGCGTGTACCGCATGGTGTTCCGCGCGCGCGACGAGCAGGTGGCGCGCACCGCGCTGGCCGAGGGCCATCGGCTGCTGATGGCCGCGCTCAACGCCGACCCGGCCGGCGCCGCCGACGTGCAGCGGGCGGTGGACGCCGTGCGCGCCAGCGTGGACGCCTGCTACCTCGGGCCCAGCACGGCCGCCATCGTCAGCGCGGCGGCCGACCGCGGCATCCCCGCCCTGCGCCTGAACGAGGGCAACCTGGTGCAACTGGGCTACGGCGCGCGCCAGCAGCGCATCTGGACGGCCGAGACCGACGACACCAGCGCCATCGGCGAATCCATCGCCAGCGACAAGGAGCTCACCAAGTCGCTGCTGGCGAGCTGCGGCGTGCCGGTGCCCGAGGGCCAGGTGGTCGCCAGCGCCGAAGAGGCCTGGGAGGCCGCCGAGGACATCGGCCTGCCGGTGGCGGTGAAGCCCTCCGACGCCAACCACGGCCGCGGCGTCTCGCTCGACCTGCGCACGCGCGAGGAGGTGATGGCCGCCTTTGCCGTGGCCGAGCCGGAAGGCAGCGACGTGATGGTCGAGCGCTTCGTCCCCGGCCAGGAGCACCGCCTGCTGGTGGTGGGCGGCCAGGTGGTGGCCGCCGCGCGCGGCGAGGTCATCAGCGTGACCGGCGACGGCCGCGCCAGCGTGCGCCAGCTCATCGACAGCCAGCTCAACAGCGACCCGCGCCGCGGCGCCGAGGAAGAGTTCCCGCTCGATGTGATCGTGCCCGACACCGATGCCAAGCTGCAGCTCGAACTGCAGCGCCAGGGCCTCGACGCCGACGCGGTGCCGGCCGAGGGCCGCGTCGTCATCATCCAGCGCAACGGCAACCTGGGCGTGGACTGCACCGACCAGGTCCACCCCGAGGTCGCCCACGCCGCCACGCTGGCGGCGCGCGTGGTGGGGCTGGACATCGCCGGCATCGACCTGGTGTGCGAGGACGTCGGCCGGCCGCTGCAGGGCCAGCGCGGCGCGATCGTCGAGGTCAACGCCGGCCCGGGCCTGCTGATGCACCTGAAGCCCGCCGTCGGCTCGCCGCGGCCGGTGGGCCGCGCGATCTGCGACCACCTGTTCCCCGAGGACGACGCCGAGCTGCCCGGCCGCATCCCCGTCGTCGGCGTGGCCGGCACGCAGGACACGCCGGTGCTCGCGCGCCTGGTGGCCTGGCTGCTGGGCCTGGCCGGGCGGCACGTGGGCCTGGCCTGCCGCGACGGCCTGTTCCTCGACCGGCGCCGCGTCGATGCGCGCGACAGCGCCACCTGGGAGGCCGGCCACCGCCTGCTGGTCAACCGCAAGGTCGATGCGGTCGTCATCGAGAACCGCGCCGAGACCATCCTGGACGACGGCCTGCCCTACGACCGCTGCGAGATCGGCATCGTCACCGACCTGGAGGGCTGGGAAGCCCTGGCCCGCCACGACGTGCGCGAGAGCGACCAGATGGTGCGCGTGCTGCGCACCCAGGTCGACGTGGTGCTGCCGCACGGCACCGCCGTGCTCAACGCCGCCGACGCGCGCGTGGCCGGGCTGGCGCCGCTGTGCGACGGCGCGGTGATCCTCTACGCCACCGACGCGCAGGCCGCCCCGCTGGCCGCGCACCGCGACGCCGGCGGCCGGGCCGTCATCGTGCGGCAGGACCGCGTGGTGCTCGCCAGCGGCGGCACCGAGTCCTTCCTGCCCGGGCTGGGGCGCCTGACCGCCTGGCGCGCCACACACGCCGGCGTGAGCCTGGACAGCCTGCTGGCGGCCGTGGCCGCTGCCTGGGCCGTGGGCATCCCGCTCAACCTCATCGGCGCCGGCATCGAGGCCTTCGAGGCCGACCTGCAGGCGGCCCTGGCCTCGCTGCAGTTGTCCCAGGACATCCCGGACGCCGCCTCTCCCCAGCTCGCCTGACCCCATGGACATCACCCGCATCCGCGCCCTGCGCGGCCCCAACCTGTGGAGCCGCCACACCTGCATCGAGGCCGTCGTCGCCTGCCGCGGCGAGGGCGAGAACGCCATCGGGCGGCTGCCCGGCTTCGAGGACCGCCTGCGCGCCCTCTTCCCCTGCATGGGCGAGCTGCACCCCGTCGCGCTCGGCCAGCCGCTGGCGCTGGCGCACGTGCTGGAGAACGTGGCCATCGCGCTGCAGGCGCAGGCCGGCTGCGCCGTCGTCTTCGGCCACACCACCCGCACCACCGAGGAAGGCGTCTACCAGGTGGCCGTGCAGTACACCGAGGAGGCGGTGGGCCGCCGCGCCGTGCAGCTGGCCGAACGGCTCATCGCCGCCGCGCTGGGCGGGCCCGGCGCGCCCGCCTTCGACGCCCAGGCCGCCATCGCCGAACTGCGCGAGCTGGACGAGGACGAGCGCCTGGGCCCGAGCACCGGCGCCATCGTCGAGGCGGCCGCGGCGCGCGGCATCCCGTACCGGCGCCTCACGCGCGGCAGCCTGGTGCAGTTCGGCTGGGGCGCGCGGCAGCGGCGCATCCAGGCGGCCGAGGTGGACGCCACCTCCGGCGTGGCCGAGGCCATCGCGCAGGACAAGGAGCTGACCAAGCAGCTGCTGCACGCCGCCGGCGTGCCGGTGCCGCTGGGCCGGCCGGTGAAGGACGTGGAGGACGGCTGGGCCGCCGCGCTGGCGATCGGCCTGCCCGTGGTCGCCAAGCCGCAGGACGGCAACCAGGGCAAGGGCGTCACCGTCAACATCCAGACGCGCGAGCAGTTCGATGCCGCCTACGCGGCCGCCGCGCGTTATGGCGAAGTGATGGTCGAGAAGTTCCTGCCCGGCTTCGACTTCCGCCTGCTGGTGGTGGGCGACCGGCTGGTGGCCGCCGCGCGGCGCGACCCGCCGCAGGTGGTGGGCGACGGCGTGCGCACCGTGCGCGCGCTGGTCGACGAACTCAACCTCGACCCGCGCCGCGGCGAGGGCCACGCCACCTCGCTCACCAAGATCCGCCTGGACGACATCGCCGTCGCGCGCCTGGAGGCGCAGGGCCTCTCGCCCGACAGCGTGCCCGCCCTCGGCCAGCGCGTGGTGCTGCGCAACAACGCCAACCTCTCCACCGGCGGCAGCGCCACCGACGTGACCGACACCGTGCACCCCGAGATCGCCGCCCGCGCGGTCGACGCCGCGCAGATGGTCGGCCTGCACATCTGCGGCGTCGACATGGTGTGCGAGAACGTGATCCGCCCGCTGGAGGAGCAGCACGGCGGCATCGTCGAGGTGAACGCCGCGCCCGGCCTGCGCATGCACATCAGCCCCTCGTACGGCCGCGGCCGGCCGGTGGGCGAGGCGATCGTCGGGCAGCTCTTCGACAGCGGCGACGACGGCCGCATCCCGGTGGTCGCCGTCACCGGCACCAACGGCAAGACCACCACCGCCCGCCTCGTCAACCACCTGCTGGCCTCCGGCGGCCTGGTGACGGGCATGACCAACACCGACGGCGTGTACGTGGGCGGCCGCCAGACCGACAGCGGCGACTGCAGCGGCCCCAGGAGCGCGCGCAACGTGCTGCTGCACCCCGACGTGCAGGCAGCGGTGTTCGAGGTGGCGCGCGGCGGCATCCTGCGCGAGGGCCTGGGCTTCGACCGCTGTTCGGTGGCCGTGGTCACCAACATCGGCAGCGGCGACCACCTGGGCCTGAACTACATCGACTCGGTGGAGGAGCTGGCGGTGCTCAAGCGCGTGGTCGTGCGCAACGTGGCGCCCGACGGGCACGCCGTGCTCAACGCCGCCGACCCCATCGTGGCCGCGATGGCGGCCGCCTGCCCCGGCAGCGTCACCTACTTCGCCGCCGACCGGCAGCACCCGGTGATGGCCACGCACCGCGCCCAGGGCCGGCGCACCGTGTACGTGGACGGCGACGCGGTGGTGGCCGCCGAGGGCGCCTGGCGCGAGCGCGTGCCGCTGGCCGGCGTGCCGATCACGCGCGGCGGCACCCTGCCCTTCCAGGTCGAGAACGTGATGGCCGCGGTGGCCGCCGCCTGGGCCGTGGGGCTGGACTGGGACACCATCCGCAGCGGCCTGGCCAGCTTCATGAACGACGCCGCCGGCGTGCCCGGCCGCTTCAACGTCATGGAATACCGCGGCGCCACCGTGATCGCCGACTACGGCCACAACACCGACGCCATGAAGGCGCTGGTGGCCGCGGTGGACACGCTGCCCGCGAAGCGGCGCTCGGTCGTCATCAGCGGCGCGGGCGACCGGCGCGACTGCGACATCCGCGACCAGACCGCCATCCTCGGCGCCGCCTTCGACGACGTGATCCTCTACCAGGACGCCGCCCAGCGCGGCCGCGCCGACGGCGAGGTGATCGCGCTGCTGCGCCAGGGCCTGGAAGGCGCCCGCCGGACCGCGCACGTCGAGGAGATCCGCGGCGAGTTCACCGCCATCGACGCCGCGCTGGCCCGGCTGCGCCCGGGCGACCTCTCGCTGATCCTGGT
>NZ_JBIQNC010000165.1:0-11028 GCF_044462705.1 Xenophilus sp. | reverse complement strand
CGCCCGCTTGCGCGGCGCCGCGGCCGCGCCCGCCTCGCCGGCGCGCGCCGTGCGCATGAAGCGGCTTTCGGTCGAGGTCACTCCCACGATGCGCGCGAGCTGCCTGCTGGTGCTGACGTAGGCGTGGCCGATGCGGCTGTCGAAGTACAGCGAGTCGCCGCGCCCGAGGCGCACCACCTCGCCCGTCTCGAAATGCACCTCGATCGTGCCCGAGAGCACGTAGGCGAACTCCTCGCCCTCGTGCCGCGCGAAGTCCTCCGGGCCGTCGATGCGCCGCGCGTGCACCGTGCCGACCACCGGGCTCATGAGCTTGCCGGCGGCCGTGGTGCCGAGGAATTCGTAGGCGAAGGACAGCCCGCGGTAGACCATGCCCTCGCCGGCGCGCGTCACCACCGGCGCCTCCAGGCCGGTGGTCTTGACGCCCTCCCCGGCGAACATGGCGTTCATGTCCATCTGCAGCGCGCGGCCCAGGGCGGCGAAGTTCTCGTAGCCCAGCGCCAGCTGCCCGCGCTCGGCGCGCGAGATGGTCGGCACCGACACCCCCGACAGCGCCGACAGCTGCTGCAGCGTCCAGCCGAAGCCCTTGCGCGCCGTGCGCAGCCGGCGGCCGAAGGTCTCGCGGTCGAGCGAATGCGCTGCGTCCCCGGCGTGCCCGCTCTCGCGCGCGTCCACGGGCTTCTTCTGCGCGGTGCTTCCGCGTCCGGTTCGACTGCTCATGCGCCGGCATTCTGCCAGCGGCGCGCCGCGCGGCCGCGCAGCGCTCGCGCGGAATTTGCGTCACTGCAAATCCAACAGGCACGGATCTCGCTTGAAAGAAGGTCCGGTGTTTACCCTAGGGGGCTCTGCAAAATTTGCATATGCGCAAATTCCTCTCTTAGACTCTGCGCGCTGCCCATGCCGGGCCGCACCGCCTCCACTCCACCGCCCGAAACGTGACCACGACGCCCGCCTCCTCCGCCGCCCTGCAAGCCGACTTCCTGGTGATCGGCGCCGGGATCGCCGGCGCCTCCGTCGCCCACTGGCTGGCCCCGCACGGCCGCACCATCGTGCTGGAGCGCGAGTCGCAGCCCGGCTACCACTCGACGGGGCGCTCCGCGGCGCTGTTCATGGAAAGCTACGGCACGCCCCAGGTGCGCGCCCTCACCCTCGCCAGCCGCGCCTTCCTGACGTCGCCGCCCCCCGGCTTCGCCGAACACCCCCTGCTCACGCCGCGCGGGGCGATGATGGTCGGTTCGCCCGAGCAGGCCGCCGAACTGGACGCGCATTGGGCGGTGCTGCATCCCATGTCGCCGCACGCGCGCCGCCTGAGCCCCGAGGAGGCGCAGGCCATGGTGCCGGTGCTGCGCCCCGAACTGCTCGGCGGCGCCGTCTACGAGCCGGATGCCGCCGACATGGACGTGCAT
Source organism: Xenophilus sp. (assembly GCF_044462705.1). Lineage (NCBI taxonomy): Bacteria > Pseudomonadati > Pseudomonadota > Betaproteobacteria > Burkholderiales > Comamonadaceae > Xenophilus > Xenophilus sp. The sequence goes on along the minus strand of NZ_JBIQNC010000165.1, from coordinate 9,625 downwards.
GCCATCCACCAGGGCTACCTGCGCGGCATGCGCCGCGCAGGCGGCACGCTGGTGTGCGACGCCGAGGTCACGGGCCTGCAACGGGTCGACGGCCGCTGGCTGGTGACGGCCGGCGGGCAGCGCTACGAGGCGCCGGTGGTGCTCAACGCGGCCGGTGCCTGGTGCGACGCGATCGGCGCCCTGGCGGGCGCGGCGCCGCTGGGGCTGCAGCCCTGCCGCCGCTCGGCCTTCGTCTTCGCCGGCCCGCCGGAACTCGACAGCGCCGGCTGGCCCATGGTGCACGGCGCCGCCGAGGACTGGTACATCAAGCCCGACGCCGGCATGCTGCTGGGTTCGCCCGCCAACGCCGACCCCGTGGAGCCGCAGGACGTGCGGCCCGAGGAGCTGGACATCGCGCTGGCCATCGACCGCATCGAGACGATGACCACGCTGCAGATCCGCCGGCCGGCCCGCACCTGGGCCGGGCTGCGCTCCTTCGTCGCCGACGGCGACCTCGTGGGCGGCTTCGACGACCAGGTGGAAGGCTTCTTCTGGATCGCCGCCCAGGGCGGCTACGGCATCCAGACCTCGGCCGCCATGGGCGAGACCTGCGCCGCGCTGGCGCGCGGGCTGCCCGTGCCGGCGCATCCCGCGTCCTTCGGCCTGACGGCCGGGATGCTGAGCCCGCGCCGCCTGCGGCAGCCGGCCGGCGCCTGACGCCCTCCTTCCTCCCGCCTCACAGGAGCCCCACGTGCGTGTCTTCAGCGCCTCCCTCGCCACCGAGACCAACACCTTCGGCCCCATGCCCACGGGCATGGCCTCGTTCCGCGACCGCGGCTACTTCCCGGCCGGCCGGCATCCCGACCACCTCACGCTGTTCTCGGGCCCGCTGTGGGCCGCGCGCCTGCGCGGCAAGGACCAGGGCTGGACGCTGCTCGAAGGCATGGTGGCGGCGGCCCAGCCCAGCGGCACGACCACGCGGCACGCCTACGAGTCGCTGCGCGACGAGCTGCTGGCCGACCTGAAGGCCGCGATGCCGGTGGACGTGGTGCTGCTGGGCCTGCACGGCGCCATGGTGGCCGACGGCTACGACGACTGCGAGGGCGACCTGCTCCAGCGCGTGCGCGCCCTGGTCGGCCCCGGCGTGGTGGTCGGCGCCGAGCTCGACCCGCACTGCCACGTCACGCCCGAGATGGTGGACAACGCCGACGTGCTCATCACCTTCAAGGAGTACCCGCACACCGACGTGCTCGAACGCGGTCTGGAGCTGGTGGACCTGTGCGTGGCGGCGGCGCAGAAGAAGATCCGCCCGGTGGCGGCGGTGGTCGACACCGGCCTGATCCTCACCATCCACACCTCGCGCGAGCCGGCCCGCGGCTTCGTGCAGCGCATGCAGTCGCTGGAGGGCCGCGACGGCGTGCTGTCCGTCTCGCTCGCGCACGGCTTCAGCTGGGGCGACGTGCCGGGCATGGGCACCAAGGTGCTGGTCTACGCCGACGGCGACGCCGCGAAGGCGCAGGCGCTGGCGCGCCAGCTGGCCGACGAGGTGATCGGCATGCGCGACGCGCTGACGGTGAACTACCCCGACATCGACGCGGCCCTGGACGAAGCCCTGGCCACGGCGGGCCCGGTGGTGATGGCCGACGGCGCCGACAACCCCGGCGGCGGCGCGGCGAGCGACTCCACCTTCGTGCTGCGGCGCATGCTGGAGCGCGGCATCGGCAACGCCGCCGTCGGCCCGCTGTGGGACCCGATCGCCGTGCGTATCGCCTTCGAGGCCGGCGAAGGCGCGCGCCTGCCGATGCGCATCGGCGGCAAGATCAGCCCGCTGTCGGGCCAGCCGCTGGACCTGGACTGCACCGTCAAGGCGCTGAAGACCGACATGGTCATGACCGGCCTGGCCGGCACGCCCACGGCCCTGGGCGACTGCGCCCTGGTCGAGGCCGGCGGCATCGAGATCGTGCTGATCACGCTGCGCAACCAGGCCATGGGCACCGATCTGTTCACGCAGCTCGGCTGCGACCTGGCCTCCAAGCGCCTGATCGTGGTGAAGTCCTCGCAGCACTTCTACGCCTCCTTCTCGAAGGTGGCTCGGCACGTGATCTACGTGGCCGCCCCCGGCGCCGTGACGCTGGACCTGAGCACCCTGCCCTACCGGAAGATCCAGCGCCCCAAGTGGCCGCTGGATGCCCTGCCCGCCTGATTTTTCTTGTGTCCCCCTCAGGAGTCCCGACCATGAAACGACGCACGCTCGCCGCCCTGGCCGCCTTCGGCGCCCTCACCCTGGGAGGCATCGGCCCGATGGCGCAGGCCCAGACGCCGCCCAAGACCCTGCGCGTGGTGGCGCACGCCGACCTGAAGATCCTCGACCCGACCTTCACCACGGCCTACATCTCGCGCAACTTCGGCTACATGGTGTACGACACCCTGTTCTCGCAGGACGCCAGCGGCAAGCCGCAGCCGCAGATGGTGGAGAAGTTCACCCAGTCGCCCGACGGCAAGGCATGGAGCTTCACCCTGCGCCCGGGCCTGAAGTTCTCCGACGGCACGCCCGTGACCACGGCCGACGTGATCGCCTCGCTGCAGCGCTGGACCGGCCGCGACAGCCTGGGCCGCGCCATGGTGGCCGGCGGCGCCGAGTGGAAGGCGGTGGACGAGCGCAGCTTCACGCTCGCGCTGGGGCAGCCCTTCGGCATGGTGCTGGACGCACTGGCCAAGCCCTCGGGCTACCCCGCCTTCATCCTGCCCGAGCGGCTGGCCAAGCTGCCCACCACCGCGCCGATGACCGAGGTGCTGGGCTCCGGCCCCTTCGTCTTCAAGCGCGACGAATGGGTGCCGGGCAACAAGGCCGTGTTCGTGCGCAACGCGCAGTACGTGCCGCGCACCGAGCCCGTCAGCGGCCTGGCCGGCGGCAAGAAGAGCAGCTTCGAGCGGGTCGAGTGGCTGTACCTGCCCGACGCCAACAGCGCCGTCGCGGCCCTGCAGCGCGGCGAGGTGGACATGGTCGAGCAGCTGCCGCCCGACTACATCGCGCCGCTGCGCGCGGACAAGAACATCAAGGTCGGCAGCGGCGGGGCCTACCAGGCCTTCCTGGTGCTCAACCAGCTGCACCCGCCCTTCGACAACATCAAGGCGCGCCAGGCCTTCCAGATGGCGGTGAACCAGGAGCGCTTCGTCGCGGCCATGGGCTACCCGGCCGACATGCGCAAGGCCTACTGCCACACCTTCTTCATCTGCGGCAGCCCCAACGACACCGCCGCCGGCTCGCAGGCCTGGGCCAAGCCCGACGTGGCCAAGGCCAAGGCGCTGCTGGCCGAGTCGGGCTACAAGGGCGAGAAGGTGGTGCTGCTGGTGCCCACCGACATCACCTACCTCAACGCGCTGGCGCTGATGGCCGCGCAGACCCTCAAGAGCATCGGCGTGAACGTGGACATGCAGTCCATGGACTGGGCCTCCATCGGCGCGCGGCGCGCCAAGCGCGACGCCCCCGCGGCCGGCGGCTGGAACGTCTACGTGACGGTGGCCGGCGAGTTCGACGTCAACTCGCCCATCACCAACGCCTACCTGAGCCCCGCCTGCGGCAACTCGCTGCCCGGCTGGCCCTGCGACAAGCAGTTGGACGAGTTGCGCACCGCCTGGCTGCAGTCCGCCGACGCGGCCCAGCGCAAGGAGCGGCTGGACGCCTTCCAGGCCCGCGCCTTCGAGGCCGTGCCCTACGTCAATGCCGGCCAGTACTCGGCCGCCTACGCCGCGCGCGCCAGCCTGAAGGGGCTGGACAGGCTGTGGGGCGGCATGCCCATCGTCTGGGCGCTGGACAAGTAAGGCGGCCGGCCGCAGCAGCGCGCGATGAGCTACGTCCTGCGCCGCCTCGTCGCCACCCTGCCCGTCATGGCGGTGGTGGCGATCGTGGTCTTCCTGCTGATCCACCTCTCGCCCGGCGACCCGGCGGCGCTCATCGCCGGCGACCTGGCCACCGAGGAGGACATCGCGCGCCTGCGCGATGCGCTGGGCCTGAACCTGCCGATCTGGCAGCAGTTCCTCATCTGGATCGGCAAGCTGGTCACCGGCGACCTGGGCATCTCCATCTTCACGCAGGTGCCGGTGACGGCGCTGCTCGCGCAGCGGCTCGAACCCACGCTGGCCATCGCGCTCGTGACCATGCTGCTGACCATCGCGGTCGCGGTGCCGCTGGGCACGCTGGCCGCCTACCGCGCGGGAAGCTGGGTCGACCGGCTGGTCATGCTCTTCGCGGTGCTGGCCTTCTCGGTGCCCTCCTTCCTGGTCGGCTACCTGCTGGTCTACGGCTTCGCGATCCGCCTGCCGTGGTTCCCCGTGCAGGGCTACGTGCACATGGGCGAAGGCCTGGGCCCCTGGCTGCGCAGCCTGGTGCTGCCGTGCCTGAACCTCGCGCTGGTCTACATCGCGCTGGTCACCCGCATGACGCGCGCCACCGTGATGGAGGTGCTGCACGAGGACTACATCCGCACCGCGCGGGCCAAGGGCCTGGGCGTGCTGCCGGTGCTGGGCCACGCGCTGCGCAACGCGGCCGTGCCCATCGCCACCACGGTGGGCGTGGGCATCGCGCTGCTGATCGGCGGCGTGGTCGTGACCGAGACCGTGTTCGCCATTCCCGGCGTGGGCCGGCTGGTGGTCGATTCGGTGCAGCGCCACGACTACCCGGTGATCCAGAGCGTGCTGCTGCTCTCCGCCGGCGTCTACGTGCTGATCAACCTGCTGATCGACCTGAGCTACCGGCTGTTCGATCCGCGCATCCGCTACTGACCCGAGGCCATGTCTTCCACCCTTCCCCTCCACGACGGCGCGGCGCCGGCCGACGAGCCGGCGTTCGTGCCGCCGCGCTGGCGCTGGGCGCGCAAGCACCCGACGCTGATCGCCGGCGCGCTGCTGCTGGTCGCGATGGCGGTGCTGGCGCTGGCCGCGCCGTGGATCGCCACGCACGACCCGCAGGACATCGACCCGCTGGCGCGCATGCAGGCCCCGTCGGCCGAGCACTGGTTCGGCACCGACGCGCTGGGCCGCGACGTGTTCAGCCGCGCGGTGTGGGGCGGGCGCGTCTCGCTGGTCGTGGGCGTCAGCGTGGCGCTGGTGTCCACCGCGCTGGGCGTGCTGCTGGGCCTGGCGGCCGGCTTCGTGCGCCGCCTGGACGGCTTCGTCATGCGCATCATGGACGGGCTGATGGCCATCCCCGGCATCCTGCTGGCCATCGCGCTGATGGCCGTCACGCGGGCCAGCCTCGCCACCGTGATCGTGGCCATCGTGGTGCCCGAGATCCCGCGCGTGGTGCGCCTGGTGCGTTCGCTCGCGCTGACGCTGCGCGAGCAGCTCTTCGTCGAGGCCGCCCATGCCGTGGGCACGCGGCTGCCGGTGATCCTTGCGCGCCACGTGCTGCCCAACATGGTGGCGCCGCTGGTGGTGCAGGCCACCTTCATCGCGGCCTCGGCCGTGCTGTACGAGGCCGCGCTGTCCTTCCTCGGCGTGGGCGTGCCGCCCACCACGCCGAGCTGGGGCAACATGATGGCCGAGGGTCGCAACTTCGTGGCGGTGGCCTTCCACATCATCCTCTACCCGGGCATGCTGCTGGCCGCCACGGTGCTGGCCATCAACCTGCTCGGCGACGGCCTGCGCGACGCGCTGGACCCGCGCCTGGCGCGCCAGTTGTGAAGCGGGAAAAGCCACGATGAACGCCCCCGCACGCGACATGCCGGCCGCCGGCCAACCCCTGCTCGAAGTCGACGACCTGCACGTGCGCTTCGACACCCTCGACGGCCCGGCGCGCGCCGTCGACGGCGTCTCCTACACCGTGCACGCCGGCCGGACGCTGGGCGTGGTCGGCGAATCGGGCTGCGGCAAGAGCGTCACCGCCATGTCCATCCTGCGGCTGCTACCCACGCCGCCCGCGCGGCTGCAGGGTGCGGTGCGGCTGCGCGGCACCGACCTGCTGCAGCTGGACGAGGCCGCGATGCGCCGCATCCGCGGCAACCGCATCTCCATGATCTTCCAGGAGCCCATGACCTCGCTGAACCCCGTGCTCACCGTGGGCCGGCAGATCGCCGAGACGGTGCGCCTGCACCAGCGCGCCGGCCGCGCCGAGGCCATGGCGCGCGCGGTGGACATGCTGCGCCTGGTGCAGATCCCCGAGCCCGGGCGCCGCGCCGGCGAGTACCCGCACCAGCTGTCGGGCGGCATGCGCCAGCGCGTGATGATCGCCCTGGCCCTGGCCTGCAACCCGGAGGTCTTGATCGCCGACGAACCCACCACCGCCCTGGACGTGACCATCCAGGCGCAGATCCTGGACCTCATCCGGCGCCTGCAGCGCGAGCTGGGCATGGGCGTGGTGATGATCACGCACGACCTGGGCGTGGTGGCCGAGAGCTGCGACCGCGTGGTCGTGATGTACGCGGGCCGCAAGGTCGAGGAGGCCGACGTGCAGGACCTGTTCGACCGCCCCCTGCACCCCTACACCCGCGCGCTGATGGCCTCGATGCCCTCGATGAACACGCGCAGCACGCGGCTGGCCGAGATCCCCGGCCTCGTGCCCTCGCCGCTGGCGGCGCGCCGCGGCTGCGCCTTCGCGGCGCGCTGCCCGCACGCCGATGCGCGCTGTACCGCGCAAACACCCGCCCTGAGCGACCAGGGCGGCGAGCACGGCGTCGCCTGCTTCGCCGTGGAAGAAGGACGGCTGGCGCCGATGGAGGCGCTGGACGCATGAGCACGGATATTCCTCTGCTGCGCGTCGAAGGCCTGCGCAAGCACTACGCCGCGCCGCGCCGCTGGCTGGCGCGCCCGCAGCCGCCGGTGCAGGCGGTGGACGACGTGTCCTTCACCATCGCGCGCGGCGAAACGCTCTCGCTGGTGGGCGAATCGGGCTGCGGCAAGACCACCACCGCCAAGTCCGTGATGCGGCTCGTCGAGCCCACCGCCGGCGCGGTATGGCTCGACGGCCAGGACCTGCTCCGGCTCGGCCCCGCGCAGATGCGCGAGCGCCGGCGCGACGTGCAGATCATCTTCCAGGACCCCTACGCCTCGCTGAGCCCGCGCCTGAAGGCCGGCGAGATCGTCGCCGAGCCGCTAGGGAACTACGGCAGCACCTCGGCGGCCGAGCGCCGCGAGCGCGTGCGCTGGCTGTTCGGCAAGGTCGGCCTGCGGCCCGAGGCCATCGACAAGTACCCGCACGAGTTCTCGGGCGGCCAGCGCCAGCGCCTGGGCATCGCACGCGCGCTGGCTCTGCAGCCGAAGCTGATCGTCTGCGACGAGCCCGTGTCGGCGCTCGACGTCTCGGTGCAGGCCCAGGTGGTCAACCTGCTGATGGACCTGCAGGCCGAATTCGGCATCGCGTACCTCTTCGTGGCGCACGACCTCTCGGTGGTGCGCCACATCAGCCACCGCGTGGCCGTGATGTACCTGGGCCGCATCGTCGAGCTGGCCGACCGCGACACGCTGTTCGCCGCGCCGCGCCACCCCTACACGCAGATCCTGCTGTCGGCGGTGCCCGTGCCCAACCCGCGCACGCCGGCCCAGCGCCTGCTGCTGCAGGGCGATCCGCCCAGCCCGGCGAACCCGCCCGCGGGCTGCCGCTTCCACACCCGCTGCCCGCTGGCCCAGCCGGTGTGCAGGGAGCAGGCGCCGCCGCTGTCGCCGCGCGAGGCGGCCGGCGCCGACGGCGCCCCGCGCGAGCACCTCGTGGCCTGCCACTTTCGCTGAACCCTTCCTGGAGCCCCGGATGACACCCACCCACCACGACCTGCTGATCCGCGGCGGCACCGTGATCGACGGCACGCGGGCGCCGCGCTTCGACGCCGACGTGGCCGTGCGCGACGGGCGCATCTCGGCCATCGGCCGCCTCGGCGGACACGGCGCCGACACGGTCATCGAGGCGCACGGGCGCATCGTCGCGCCCGGCTTCATCGACTCGCACACGCACGACGACCAGGCGCTGCTCTCGCAGGCCACCCTGCCCTTCAAGGTCTCGCAGGGCGTCACCACCGTGGTGGCTGGCAACTGCGGCATCAGCGCCGCGCCGCTGCGCCCCGGCATGGAACTGCCCATGCCGCTGAGCCTGCTCGACAGCCCCGACGAGGGGCGCTTCACCACCTTCCGGGCCTACCTGGACGCGCTGCGCGCGCGGCCCGCCTCGGTCAACGTGGCGGCGATGGTGGGCCACTCGACGCTGCGCGCGGTGACGATGGCCTCGCTCGACCGCGAGGCCACGCCGGACGAGATCGCCGCCATGCAGGCGCTGGTGGAGGAAGCCATGCAGGCCGGCGCCATCGGCCTGTCGACCGGCACCTTCTACCCGCCGGCGGTCAAGGCGACCACCGAGGAGATCATCGCCGTCGGCCAGCCGCTGCGCGCGCGGCAGGCGCTGTACGTCACCCACATGCGCGACGAGGCCGACCGCGTGATGGAGGCGCTGGACGAGACCTTCCGCATCGGCCGCGAACTGGGCGTGCCGGTCGTCGTGTCGCACCACAAAGTGCAGAACACCCAGAACTTCGGCCGGTCGCAGGTCACGCTGCCGCACATCCGCGAAGCGATGAAGACGCAGCGCATCTGCCTGGACTGCTACCCCTACACCGCCGGCTCGACCATGATCCGCACCGACCGCGGCATGCTGGGCGGGCGCGTGCTGATCGCCGCCAGCCAGCCGCACCCCGAGTGCGCCGGCCGCGACCTGGCCGACATCGCGCGCGAATGGGGCGTCGAGCCCGACGAGGCGGCGCGCCGGCTGCAGCCGGGCAGCGCGATCTACTTCCTCATGGACGAGGGCGACGTGCAGCGCATCCTGGCCTTCGACGACACCATGATCGGCTCGGACGGCATCCCAGTGGGCGAGAGCCCGCACCCGCGCCTGTGGGGCACCTTCCCGCGCGTGCTGGGCCACTACAGCCGCGACGTCGGCCTGTTCCCGCTCGAGACCGCAGTCTGGAAGATGACCGGTCTGACGGCCCGCAACTTCGGGCTGCACCAGCGCGGCACGCTCGCGCCCGGGCACCACGCCGACATCGTGGTGTTCGACGCCGCCACCGTGCGCGATGCCGCCACCTACGAAACCCCGACCCGGCCCGCCGAAGGCATCGACGCCGTGATCGTCAACGGCGCCGTCACCTGGCGCCAGGGCGCCCACACCGGTGCGCGCAACGGCCAGGTCATCACCCGCACGGAGTCTTCCCGATGAGCCAGATCGAACGCATCCCCTCGCCGCTGCCCGTTCCCTTCTCCAAGGCGGTGCGCGCCGGCGGCTTCCTCTTCCTGTCGGGCGTGCTGGCCATGGACGCGCAAGGCCGCGTCATCGAGGGTGACGTGCAGGCGCAGACCCGCGCCGTCCTCGAACGCATCGCCCAGAACCTGAAGGACTGCGGCACCGGCATGGCGAGCGTGGTGCGCGCCACCATCTGGCTGGCGGACCTGGGCGACTTCGCCGCCTTCAACCAGGAATACGCCCGGCACTTCCCCGAAGGGCTGCCCGCGCGCTCGTGCGTGCAGGCGGTGCTCTACCAGGGCGCGAAGGTGGAGATCGAGGTGCAGGCCTGGGTCGGCTGAGCACCTTTTTCTCAGGCGATGAACCGGTGAAGGAATTCAGCGGCGGCCGGCCGATGCGGTGGCCGGTGCGTCGTCACTCCCACTC